>JANMSY010000284.1:0-17097 GCA_031389865.1 Anaerolineales bacterium
GAAGGCTTGCGCGGGCATACGTCCGGCTACGCGGTCCCGCAATATATCGTGGATGCGCCCGGCGGCGGCGGGAAAATTCCTGTCTCGCCCAACTATTTGTTGAGCATGTCTGACCACAAGGTTATCCTGCGAAATTACGAAGGGTATGTCACATCGTACGAAGAGCCAACCGATTACCTTCCCAGTGATGCCGCGAAGTTCAAAGGTGAAAAACGGCCCGAACCCGGACAGACTGGCATTCATGGCCTGCTCGAAGGCGACCAGATGTTCATCAAACCAGAGGGCTTCGACGAAATGCATGACCGTCACGGCATTCAACATCGTCTTAAGGATGAAAAGAAATGGCAACCGTTGGGAATTGGCGACGGCACTACAAAACCACCCGAGAAATAAGCAAACGAAGGAGAATAGTATGAAACGAATTCTGTTCACTGCCCTAACATTGATGTTCCTGCTCGCGGCGTGTGTGCCCGCACAAGTATCAACGCCCGACCCTGACGGAGTCGCAAACCAGGTTTCGACCTCTGTAGCGCTCACTGTTGCATCGCAAAATTTGGAAACTGAACAGGCAAATCCGCCTGCCACTGAAACACCGCTCCCCACTCAAACGGAAGCGGTTGTTGAGTCACCCACGCCCGTCGTGACAGCGACTCCACTGGTTCTGGCATCGCCGACAACTGTCTCGGGTGGAGGTGGTGGAAGCGGTGTCAGCCTGCCAAAGCCGGAGTTCGCTTGTGACTCCATCCACCGCCGACCTTTGGATAACACCATATTCAAACCTAATGACAAGTTTGATATTAAGTGGACCGTTGTCAATACTGGCACCAAAACGCTGCGTGCCGGGCTTGACCTCAAGTACAACAGTGGCACAAAGCTGACTCCTCCCACGACCATTGAGCTTCCCGAACTGAAACCCGGCGCTCAATTTGACATGGACTTTGATGCAGTTGCTCCAGCCAAGGAAGGTACCTACGTAATGACCTACATTGTCGAAGGCGGCCTGTGCTATCCGTATGTTGTGATCAAAGTTGAAAAATAAACAGCAGCTTGTATCCCGATCCATTTCGGGTGTGGGAGAGCAAAAATGTCAAGACGTACCGTAAAGTTCCTGTTCTGGTTCATGATCGTTGCGCTGGTCGTGGCATGTGTGCCGTCGCTGGCAACGCCCTTTCCCACGGCGGATCCAAACGCAGTCAATACATTTATCGTTCAGACGGCGAATGCGGCTGCATCCCAAACCGCCGCGGTACTTCCCACGTCCACACTCACAGCCACCCTCACCCCGACGCCGCGAAACACCGATACGCCATCGCCAACATTTACATCCACGGTGATCTTTATCCTGTCCTCACCCACCAAGCCAGCCACTCCCACCCTTAGCGGTGGACAGGGCGGAACCGGGAGTGGAGGAGGTAGTGGAGGCGGAAGCAGTTCTGCTGACTATTCCTGTCAGGTAACGAGTGTGAGCCCTGCCAACGGCACATCCTTCAACGATCGCGATGATTTTGACGTTACCTGGCAGGTGAAGAATAATGGGGTAAAAGGCTGGGATCGCAACTCCACCGATTTTTACTACTTAAGCGGTAGTAAGCTCCACAAAGTTGCAGGGTATGACCTGAACAGGGACGTGGATCCAGGACAGACCACTACCTTATCCGTTGATATGCAGGCACCAAAAGACTCGGGAAATTACACCACTACATGGACGCTGCGCGTCGGCTCCACAAACTTCTGTAATGTGTCGGTGACAATAAATGTCAAATAAGAGTTGACCTGCAAATAAATGAACAGCGGCGGCCCATGGGCCGCCGCTTTGTTATTGGAAGGTTAGGATGTGGGGGGTAATTCTTCGTTCATCAGCTCAGTCTTTTTTCGAAGTGTAAAGAACCCCACCATAGCAGGGACCAGGATCAGAAGGAACGACAGGCATAGCAAAGCAAAACCGACTGTCGGCGAAAGCGTTTGTTGCGAAGTCCCGGTACTGTTTGTGACATCAATGGGCGTCCCAGTTGCGATAAGTGCGCCCCATACGCAGGTTAGTAACGCTGCACATCCGCAAATGAAGGCGGTGATGCCGGTGGCTATCATTCCCGTGGTTCTGTTTTGCATTTCAATTGCTCCTTGAATCTGATTTGATTTTTAACTTCTCAGTTTTGCGCCGACTTCATATTCCAGACGCTTCACAATTTTAGTACGGATCGCGGCAGCCTCGGCATCTGTCATTGTTTTGTCAGATTGATAGGTGAGACTATACGCAAGCGACTTTTTGCCGTTACCAATTTTTTCATCGCGGTAGACATCGAACAGGCGAACGTGGGTCACGGTCCTGCCACCCGTCTGCCTGATGAGGCTTTCGACGCGCTCCGCCGGCACGGATTCATCAACGATCACGGCGATATCCTCCAGAACAGGCGGCACATCTGCAACGGGAATAATGCCATATGCGGGTGTGGCTTTGCGGAGTACATCCAGATCGAATTCAGCAACCACCACGGGAGCATTGCCGAACTCATATTTTTCCTTCGTCAACGGGTGCAACTCACCAAAGACGCCCACAACCTGCCCGTTGACTTTGATCGCTGCAGCTTTGCCCGGGTGCAAGTAGTTAACGGAATCAATGGAAGTGTAGGAAACGTTGGTGTAACGGAGTCCACGCAGCAGGAGTTCGATGCGTCCCTTCATATCAAAGAAATCCAATAGGGAGGAATCCTTCACATCCCAGGCGGTGGGTGTTCGAAGTCCAGTCATTACAATCGCAAGTTTGTGTGGCTCATCGGGCAATTCATTTTTCACGGGCTCAAAAACGGAACCGATCTCGAACATTGCTGTGGATTCAGCGCGTGCATTTTTCTCAGCAGACTCAAGCACGGATGCAAGCAGGCTTCGGCGAAGCACGCGGCGCTCTGGCGCGATCGGGTTTGCGAGTGCAACATAATCGGTATGGGAAACCAGTCGGCTCTCACGCTCAGGCGAAGTCATACGATAGCTGACAATCTCCTGCAACTCCAAATTGACGAGGAGGTCACGGACGTGCTCCTCCCACTCATGAATAGGATTACCGATTTGCGGCGGCAGCGCATCGGCCATGCGCGTCTCGGGAATGCGGTCGAAGCCATAGCTGCGCGCAACTTCTTCGAGCACATCCGCCAGACCAACAATACCTTCACCAATATCCAGACGATGTGGCGGCGTCTTGGCTCGAACAGAGTCATTTTCAACTGTGCATTCGAATTCGAGGCGCGTCAGCAACCCGGCGATTTCTGTTGCAGAAAGATCGATGCCGATCAAACGCCGTACGTCCCGCGGTGTGACCGTGATGGTCGGGTCTTTCGGCTTGAGCGGATACTCATCCACCAGCCCGGGTGCGATCGTGCCACCTGACCATTCAGCCATGAGTTGAAGCCCGCGCCTGACACCCTGCTCAGCAAGAGCTGGATGAACGCCGCGCGAAAATCGGAATGATGCTTCAGACGGAAGGTTGTGCTGTTTCGCCGTTTTGCGGATGTTGATGAAATTCCAGGCGGCGCCTTCCAGCAAAATGTTGGCTGTGCTTCTGCCGCGTGCACTGGCTTTGCCAGGCTGCAACTTTTCATCCACTTTTGCTTCAATACCCTTTGCATCCAGAACTTCCCTGGATGCATCATATACTTCACTTTCTGAGCCGCCCATCACTCCAGCCAGAGACAGCGCACCCATTTCATCACAAACCAGCACATTGGACGAGGTGAGTTTGCGTTTGTTGCCATCCAGCGTAGTGAGTATTTCACCATCCTTGGCAGGACGCGTGATGATCTTTACATTCCTATCTCCGGCGCGTTCCTTGAGCACATCATAATCAAATGCATGGAGGGGCTCACCCAGGTCGAGCATGGCATAGTTGGTTGCATCCACGATATTGTTGATGGGACGAATCCCAGCCAGCCGCAGGCGACGCTGGATCTGATAGGGGCTGGCCTTGATCTCTACATCCCGGATGAGCCCGATCACAAAGCGCGGATTAAGTTCCGGTTCAGTGATCTCAATGGATACCAGCTCGTGAACAGGCTGACCTTCTGTATTGAACTGGATCGTTGGCTTTCTGAGCTCACGTCCCGTTAGCGCCGAGAGTTCGCGCGCGACTCCGATGACATTCGCATTTCGCGCCATGTTTGGAACAATGCTGATATCCAAAACCGCATCACCCATATACTCCACAAGCGGCATGCCCACAGGAGCATCGTCATCCAGAATGATGATGCCCTCGTGTTCCTCCGAGATGCCAAGTTCCTTTTCAGAAGCAACCATCGAATACGACTCAACGCCGCGGATCTTTGCGCGCTTGAGAGTGGTCAGCACGAGTCCATCGGCATGACCGTCGTAGATGGTCGAGCCCTCTTTGGCGTAGGCAACCTTGATGGCCTTGGGGAGTTTCCCTGAGCCCTTCAAGTGGAAGATATTCGGCGCGCCCGTCAGCACGACCTGGGACTGCTGACCGTCGTATAGATCAAGCAGCGTCAGACGATCCGCGTTGGGATGCGGGTTCACTTCACGGATCTCTGCCACGACGATCTTGTCACGGTCCCAGCCGATGCCGCTGGTCTTGAACTCGTGGCGTTCACCATCCTTGTAGGTTGGCATGGGCAGACCCGCATATTTGATTTCCTCCACTTCAAGACCAGCCAGGGTCAGTTTGCGGGCAATCTCTTCAACGGTCAGACCATCAAGGTCAATGTACTCTTTTAGCCAGGAAATAGGTAGCTTCATAGTTATTTTCCAATCTTTTCACCACGAAGGACACAAAGTGCCACGAAGGTTTATATCTTTTCCTTTGTGATCCCTGGTGACCCTGTGTGGTAAACCTCTTCTAGAACTGCTCCAGAAACCTGAGGTCATTGCCCCAGAAATATCGAATATCGTCGATCTTATAGCGCAGCATTAGCTGGCGTTCGGGTCCCATGCCCCAGGCGAAACCTGAATAGCGCGCAGGATCATATCCGCCGTTCTGCAATACAACAGGGTGCACCATGCCGCAGCCCAAAATCTCCAGCCAGCCCGAATTTTTGCAGACCTGGCATCCCTTGCCGCCACACACAAAACATTCCACATCCATTTCCGCAGACGGTTCGGTGAACGGGAAGTACGAGGCTCGGAAACGCGTCCGCACGTTCTGACCGAACATTCGGCGTGCGAAGTCGATCAGTGTCCCTTTCAGGTCAGCGAAGGTAATATTCTCTCCCACCACGAGTCCCTCCACCTGGTTGAACTGGATCTCGGAGCGCGCCGTGATCTGTTCATAGCGGAAGCACATTCCAGGCAGCGCAATGCGGATCGGCGGCGGGTTATCGGGGTTCATCGCCGCAAATTCATGCATCGCGTGGATTTGTCCCGGCGATGTATGGGTCCGCAGCACGATTGGGTTGTCACCGCGCTCGCCCGCTTCAACGAAGAACGTATCCTGCATGTCACGCGCGGGATGATTGGGCGGGAAGTTCAGCAACTGGAAGTTGATCTCGTCTGTTTCCACTTCGCGCGAGGTATAAACCTGAAAACCCATATCTGCAAGGATATCCAGCACACGGCGCAGTTGCTGCGTGGATGGATGCAAACGTCCCATATGGACGCTGCGACCGGGCAGCGTTACATCAAGCTGTTCCTCTTCGAGGGATTTTGCAAGCGCGGCTGCCTTGATCAGTTCCGCGCGTTCCGCCAAGGCAGCTTCCAGCGCCACCCTCACCCGGTTCGCCGCCGCGCCGACAACGGGCCGCTCCTCCCTGGAGAGTTTCCCCAACTCAGCAAAGACCATCATCAGCGGTGAGCTCCGTCCAACGTTCGCGACGCGCCAGGCTTCCAGCGCGGCTGAGTCGCTGATCGCGTTCAGGGATTCCAATGCGCTCTTTTCAATCTCATTCAATTTATCGAGCATTCAAACCTCCGTGATTTGACCATGGTCAATCGTCTTTCGTCTATTGTCCGAAAAATAAAAAACCTCCCGTCCACAATGGGACGGGAGGAAGTGATTCCCGTGGTACCACCCAAATTCATCGCCTGAGCGACGCACTTTGTGCTGACTAACATCAGCCTCCCATGTAACGCTGGGATTGCGGTGTGAACTACTTTCAGTAAATCACAGGTTTTACCGTCATTGCGAGGAGGATGCCTTTCCCGACGAAGCAATCTTACTCCTCAGACGGAAAATTGCTCGAAAATATGAGATTGCTTCGCAAAGAACCCTCGCAATGACGGTTTATGCTGAGGTTAGAATCAAATTCGTGATTTACTGACTTTCGTTTGTGTCCAAACATTTCACTCACACGGCTCGAGAGGGAACTTCAACTGATTTGGGTCGAGCGCAACTTTCAGCACGCGTAGCGGTTGCACATCTCTGGCGGCTTCTGCCAGTCTACTTTCCTCTGTCACAGCCTTTGGTTTGATTGATGTAATTATCTGCGAAAACGGAACCATGTCAAGGCCTGGATGAAAACCCGGGCAGGGCTTTCTCAAAATCCAATTTATGTCACCCTGAGGGAGCGTTTTTCAGCGACTGAAGGGTCTCTGACACCGTGGTAGAGATGCTTCGCTCTGCTCAGCATGACATGCTCTGGGTTTGTCAAGCGATAATGAGAAAGCCCTGGAAACCCGGGCTGACAGGCAGAATCGTTAGTTCAGGACCTCGATATTCGGCAGGAGTGGGATCTGCTCGATCAGGTCGAGAAAATCTGCTTCCGTGACTTCCGATTGAGGCTTGTCCATCAACGCAAGCAGGGTTGCTTCCATCACGTTCGTGCCGAATGTGCGCCCCTCCAGCCGCGGCGTGACCGTGACAAGGATATGCAAATTACGTTTTTTTAGCTCTTCCACATTCGTTGCAGTTGTTGTATTTGTCACCACAATTTTCCCGGTCAGATCATTCGGCATATACTGGCGAATCTGGATAAAGTCACCGCCGAGCACCTGTGCGCGCTGATAATATTTGTCCCATTTTTGCTGAGGCGGCTTATCCTGTTCGGCCCCAAGAGCATAGAACCACGTGAAAGGCAATTGTGTGATGGCAGGTAAAAGCAGCGCCGCAATCAGCCGCACCGTGGAAAGTTTTTTCAGCGGGACTGGCAGCCCCAATGCGAACATCAAGTCACCAATGGTCAGATCAAGACCAGCGTTAACCATCGCTTCACCCATGCCATAACGGTCCACCGCTGTGGTAAGGAGTGCAGGCATCCCCTTTAGAGTTTTGTTTTCTTTTTCGTTGAGGTATTGCTCGAGCGCGGCGAACGCCCTTTTTTCCAACAGACCTTTTACGCCGTTACCATCCCCCACTTTGCTGAGTTTCACGGCTCTGCGAATCCGTTTCACATCGCGAAAGTAATATTTCCGGGTCCCAACTCTCAGAAAGAACTCCACGCCGCCCACACCAAAGGCATCCACCTGGCCGTCACAATCGGCATAACGTTGCACGGCTTTGTCAAAATCACCGTCTGTGCCCTGGCGGGAGAGCTCACACTCATGGCCAAGAAAAACATGTCTTGTTGTGTGATCGCGCGCTGATGACCCCACACTGATGGATACTATTTTTTTCACATTGTCCTCCATGAGTTCGGGTGTGATGCGGGGATATTATACGACCCTTTAACGGCATACCCCGCGATCGCTCGCGGGGAAGCCAAAGACCAACTCAGAGGGAGGAGAGAGTTTTATACAAAGCAGACGTTTGTTGTTGTCTACTAAGTTTTAGAAAGGACGGTAATCCGGGTTTGTGCCACACCATGCACAGGCTGGTTTATTAATTCCATTGCATTCCAGTGCACTTGAGCAACGATGGGCAAGGATGCGCGGGGGTTGCTCGGGCAAATACTCAGAGGGCAGTACAACTTCAGTTTCCAGCGCGATCTCGTGTCCTACATGTTCGCAGTAACGGACTTTGCTTACATACCATTTCTTTTGAGCCATCTGACACCTCCAGATTACTGCGTCATTGTATGGCGAATATATGACGCCTGCCAGTGACAGGCGTCATATATTGAGATGACAATCCGCCTATTACGGATAATACTTGCCTGAATTATTTTTGTGACAAACGGTAAATAGTACCTGTATCGCTGACCAGATAGACTTCACCCGCTTCATCCTGGCCAAACGAGGTAATGGTGACATCCACATCGAACAGTAGTTGTTTCTGCCAGCCATCATTGGAGCGGATCAGTCCCCAGATGATCCCCGTGCAGTAATCTCCGTAAAGATAGATGCCGTTCCATTCGGGCATGGAGCCGCGATAGACGTATCCACCAGTGACTGAGCAGCCACCTTCCGGATGACTATATTCAGCAACAGGATCGATCAACCCCTCTGGACCGCCGCCTTCATAGTCATGCGCGCCTTCGCGAAAATCCCAGCCGAAGTTTGCACCGCCAGCAGAGCCTGCCGCAAGGAAATCGATCTCCTCCCACGCACCCTGCCCCACATCACCGATGTACAGGTCACCTGTTACTTTGTCAAATGAAAGTCGCCAGGGATTGCGCAAGCCATACGCCCAAATTTCATTTCCAAATGGATTATCCGAGGGAACAACATACGGCTCAGTAGAATCCACATCCATGCGGAGTATCTTGCCCAGAAGAGTATTCGTGTTCTGGCCATTGCCCCTGGGATCACCAGCGGAGCCTCCATCACCCAGACCTGCGTACAGATATCCATCGGGCCCGAATGCGAGCACGCCACCGTTATGATTCGCAAATGGTTGATCCACGCCAAGCAACCTCAGTTCAGTGTTTGGGTCAGCGCTGTTGGGATCTGTTGAAACCTGGAAGCGCGCGAGTACAGTGTCACCGTCGTTATTGGTGTAATTGACAAAGAACCGTCCGTTTTCTGCGTACTGTGGATGGAAAGCCAGCCCCAACAGGCCCTGCTCATTTCCCTTGCTTCCCACGCGATCGGTAATATCGAGGAAAGGCTGATCGAGCAATTGGCCATCCTTGAGGATGCGGATACGCCCAGGCTTTTCAATCACAAACAGGCGGCCTGAACCATCGGCTTGCAAGTCGACGGGACGCTGAAGACCGGAGATGATCATCTGCCAGTCATATAAGTCGGGGCTGGGAAATGTCACCGCGCTGGGAGGCGTATCAATGACAGAAATCTCTGTAGGTGTGGATGTATCGGGAATGGTTGTAGTGGAGATGCTCGTGGGGGGAACGGTATGAATTGTCGGTGTAGGGGGAGGCGTTGTTTTTTGTCCGTCAGTGCAGGCTGTTAAAGAGAGAAGTACCAGTAAAGTTAGCAATCGTTTCATATTTTATTTTTTATCGTTCCAATCCGTTGATTCTGCATCAATAACCTCGCCTGAGTTATCCACGGTTTCACCATCAAGTTCATCCAGGTGTTCCTTCACAACGCTATCAGGGCATAGTTGAACAAACAGTGTTGAACCGATCCACATAATGGCAGCATCATCCAGCGCACCGATCACGGGAAACACAACGCCAGGCGCAAAATCAACCGGAGAGATCAGATAAGCAAGCGATGCAAGCGGAAGTACTTTAACAAACGCGCTGACACGCTTATCGCCCATGAGCCGCCCGATCAGTTTCAGTTGCTTTACAAAATTCTGCAGCATACCGCCCTGTGGCGGTGCGATCATCTTTCTTTTATTATTTGCCATTTCAATCTCCTACGCTAAAATTAGGCACAGATGAGAACCTGACATCTTCCCATGCAACCCATTATAAGACACATGCCAATGATTACAACCATGGGCACTCTACTTCATATACGAAATATATCTTTTAAGGTGGCAAATCGCAGGTTGAACCTGCGTCCAGTACGGGTACAATGTGAACATGCCCTATTTGATTGACGGACATAACTTGATCCCCAAACTGGGACTGCAACTGGAGTCGATCGATGACGAGATGGAATTGGTCGCCATCCTTCAGGAATTTTACAGGCGGACTCACAAACAGGTGGAAGTTTATTTTGACGGAGCGCCAGTGCCTCATGCCGGGACCCGAAAACTGGGCGCCGTTACCGCACACTTTGTGCGGCTGGGAACGACCGCTGATAACGCCATTCGCAACCGGTTAAGAACTTTGGGCAAAAACGCGAAGAACTGGACGGTGGTTACCTCTGACAGGCAGGTTCAGGCAGACGCACACGCGGCACGGGCCGAAGTGGTCTCCTCCGACTCATTCGCGGCGATGCTAAAGCAGGCACGCGATGCGGCTCCCAAGACAAGTGAGGATCGCAAGCTTTCCAATGAAGAGGTGGAAAATTGGCTGAAGCTGTTCGAAGAACGAAGACATAAGAACACTCCATAAATACCCAAAACAACAAGTTTCCATATAGTACAAATGTCTCATCCCAATGCAATGTTCAGGTGGGAATTTTCCATAATTTCGTTATGGATTTTTTAGGTAAACTATAGTATATTAATCATGGCACCTGCCCTCCCCTTTATAGGTATTAAGGTGTCTGACCGCCGTCTGCGCTCAGCATGTCCCCCCCATGCTGACGAGGCGGCGGTTCTTTTTGCCCAGCCCCTTCTGTCACTGCGTGACACCTCCCCCGCTTCGACTTCGCTGCACTCCGCTCAGCGCGAATAAATGATAAAGATATAATCTACGTATGAAAACCGTTTATACGTTTGTGCCTTCGCCCAATCATGTTTATCCCGATCACCCTGAACGACCTGCGCGGCTGGATATTCTGAAGCCGCGGCTCAAAAACGTTGATGCAGAGATGATGCCCACGGTATCTGCCACACCTGAAGAGATTGCCTACGTCCACAACCCCAAACTGATTTCATCACTTGAAAAAGTGTGCCGTGAAGAAGCACCCAGCATCATTGACTACGCGCCTACCTATGTGACTCCATCTTCATTTGACGATGCGCTGCTCGCGGCAGGAGGAGTTCTCACCTGCACACGCGCGGTGCTGAACGGTGAGGCAGGGAATGCATTTGCCATCGTCCGACCGCCAGGGCATCACGCCGAACCAGACCGGGCCATGGGATTTTGTATTTTCAATAATGTCGCCATCGGCGCGCGTGCTGCGCTTGCACAGGGAATGGGACGCGTGATGGTCATTGATTATGACGCGCACCACGGCAATGGAACCCAGGCCGCATTTCTTAACGATGAACGCGTCGCGTTTTTGTCCACGCACCAGTGGGGTATCTATCCCGGCACAGGC
This sequence comes from Anaerolineales bacterium, assembly GCA_031389865.1. Taxonomy (GTDB): domain Bacteria; phylum Chloroflexota; class Anaerolineae; order Anaerolineales; family Villigracilaceae; genus Defluviilinea. The sequence continues at coordinate 11,161 of JANMSY010000284.1, forward strand.
TGGACCGAAGATGCGCCCCATGCCAGAAAGCGGATCGTCAATGTGCCATTGCCTGCCTATGCGGGTGACCAGGTGTATGAGCAGGTTGCCGATCAGATATTTGTTCCGTTTGTTCAATCCTTCAAGCCACAAATGATTTTTATTTCAGTAGGCTTCGATGCGCATTGGAATGATCCCATCACGTCGCTGGGACTCTCCACTGCGGGATATCTGATGCTTGCCAAAAAAGTCACAGCACTGGCCGAGGAATATTGTGATGGGAAAATCGTCTTCGTGCTTGAAGGCGGCTATGACCCGCTCAACGTGGCCAACGGAGCCGAAGCGGTCTTTATCGCGGCAACAGGCCGGGGTGAATTGGATGCAGGTGATCCAAATCCGAACCAGGAACCTGATTGCGAGTCCCGAATCGAAGAAGTCCGCCAGTGGCATGGGTTCTAAGAGACCGTTTTTTAAATCACCACAAAGGACACAAAGAGCACGAAGGTTTGACATTCGATGGGCAAAATTCGTGTAAATCCGTGAAATTCGTGGCTGAAAATGGCTTGAAAGGCATCCTGGCGAGACTTCAACATACTTAAGAAACACTCTCTAAGCAAAATCAGGACTAAAAATATGCAGAAGCCATCTTTTATAATGGCTCATCAGGAAAAGGAGTAATCAGCATGGCACGCAGACGAACCGTTGGCTACATTCAAAACGAATGGACATGTCCGAACTGCAGCACGCGCAATCAGGGCGGGACCAAGACTTGTGAAAATTGCGGCGCACCGCAACCAGAGAATGTGCAGTTCGAACTTCCCTCTGAACAAAAATTTGTGACCGACGAAAACGCGGTTAGAGCCGCAGCGGCCGGCGCGGATATCCATTGCGGATTCTGTGGCACGCGCAACCCTGCCACCGCAGAGACATGCTCGCAATGCGGAGGGGATCTGACGCAGGGCAAGGCACGCGAAGTGGGACGCATCATGCAAGCGCCTCCTCCACAGCCAAAAGTTGTCAAGTGTGATAATTGCGGAGTCGAGAACCCGGGCAGTAACGCCATCTGCTCGAATTGCGGTTCACCACTACCAAAGATCACTGCCACGCAGGTTGCGGCAGCCGGCGTCATCCCATCACGTCCCGCCACACCGCTGAATGCCGCCAGGCCCGCGACAAAGAAAACAAACTGGATGTTGATCGGCGGCGTTCTGGGCTTCCTTGCGCTGTGTTGTGTAGTGATCGGCGTCCTGTTTTTTCTACCGACTAAATCTGTCGAGGCAACCGTGGTGGATGTACGCTGGGAAACGTCAGTGCCCCTGCAGGAAATTCAAGCTGTGGACCATAGCAATGAGCGCGGCAGCCCGCCTTCTGACGCATATAACGTGTCCTGCCGGGATGACAGCCGCGATGTCTGTGAACAAAGGACCATCGATCTAGGCAATGGCTACTCGGAAGTGGTCGAAGAATGTCACACGGAAACCGAGCAATACTGTTCCTATACCGTTGACGAATGGACGACCCTCCAGACCTACACAATGGATGGCAATGATCTGCAGCCAGTGTATGAAAACCCCAATGTCTCAAGTGGTCAGCGTCTTGGCGGCGAGTCTGAGGAATTGACTGTGACCTTCTCGACGGACGACGGAGGCCAGGAAACATATTCACCTGATTCAGTCTCTGAATTCCAGCAGTTCACAGTGGGCAGCACCTGGACGCTGAAGATGAATGCATTGGGCGGAATACAAAGTGTAGATCCGTAAACATCCGAGCGGACAGGTAAACTGTCCGCTCGTTTTTGACTTCTGAAGAGGCCTGGTAGGTAGGGACGGGACAAGCCCTACCCTGCCCTGGAGCTTGTACCTTGAAAGAGACTCGCAGCAACGGCTGCCACGCCGTAAGGCGGTTTTCTCTTTCTACCCGTCCGGGCATACTATAATCAACACATGGATAAATCAGTTGCAGTGATCGGCGGCGGTCCCGCAGGCTTAATGGCAGCGGAAGTGATCCGTGCGAGTGGCGTGAAAGTGGGTGTATATGATTCCATGTCCTCGCTTGGACGAAAATTTCTGATGGCGGGCAAAAGCGGATTGAACATTACACACTCTGAACCCTTCCAACAGTTCGTTTCCCGTTATGGAAAACGACGGGCGCAGATCGAACCGCTGCTCAAAAGGTTCGGACCTGATGAGCTGCGTGATTGGGTGGATGGATTGGGGATCGAAACATTTGTGGGAACATCCGGACGGGTCTTTCCAGTGGGGATGAAGGCCAGCCCGCTTTTACGGGCGTGGCTCAAGCGATTAAATGATTCAGGCGTGACCTTTCACCTGCGCCACAGATGGACAGGCCCGCTCTCCGCGCAAGCCGCCGTCCCCGGCGGCGAGGACGCGGCGTTGAGTTTATTATTTGAGACTCCCGATGGTGATATCACAGCGAAAGCTGATGCGGTTGTACTCGCGCTCGGCGGCGAGAGCTGGGCGAGGCTCGGCTCGGATGGAGCGTGGGTCGATTGGCTGAGGCAGGCCGGGGCTGAGGTCGAAGCGCTGCGTCCATCCAACTGTGGATTTGACGTGGCATGGAGCGCGCATTTTCGCGAGCGGTTCGAGGGATACCCGATCAAGTCTGTCGTGTTGTCCTTTGGGACTTTCCATCAGCAGGGAGAATTTATTGTGACGAAGGAAGGGGTGGAGGGAGGCTTGATCTACGCCGCGTCGGCGTTGTTGCGCGATGAGATCGACGCAAGAGGCAGCGCGGCGATGATGCTCGATCTCGCACCGGACAGATCACATGAATGGCTGGTGGAACGGCTGTCAAGATCGCGTGGTTCACGCAGCATGGCAAATCATCTTGAAAAGACCATAAACATCAAAGGCGTAAAAGCGGGGTTGTTACGCGAGTTTGTGTCAAAGGAGGATTTCGCGAATGTACAACCCCTCGCTCATTTCATCAAGAATTTGCCGATACCTTTGATCGCTACCCGTCCACTGGATGAAGCGATCAGCAGCGCGGGCGGCGTGAGGTTTGAGTCACTGGATGAGCAGTTGATGGTGCGATCCGTGCCCGGAGTTTTTTGCGCGGGCGAAATGCTCGATTGGGAAGCGCCGACCGGCGGATACCTGCTCACAGCATGTTTTGCCAGCGGGCGTGCAGCCGGACTGGGCGCCATACAGTGGATCAAGGCTTTGTGACTACAATATCTCCCCCGAATGCCATATTTGGCGATATGGCACTGCCGGATACATGTCTGCATTACGTCAGATCCGGGTCAGGACCGCCGCTCATTATCGTGCCGGCAACTGTTTCGCTGATCAGGCAATGGCTGCCGCTCACGCAGTTCATGGGCCAGCGATTTACAAGTTATTTCTTTGAGCTGCCCGGGCATGGCGGGTCAACTCCGTATCCCGAAAAATTCGAGAGTCGTTTCGTTCCCAAAACTATGGAAGCATTCGTAAACAAATTGGGATATGACAGGTTCCATCTGATGGGTTTTTCGTTTGGGGGCTTGCTGGCACTGCGGACACTGGAGCATCTGCAGGACAGGATCGAAAAGGTGATTTTGCTGTCGCCAAGCCTCAGCCGCCGCGCACTAAAGTGGTCCGCGCCGCGCCAGTGGGCGTTCAGGGCATCCATCCGGGCAATGAAAAAAACAGCGCTGTTGCAAGGCATTCACTACATGATGAACGCGCCGCGTTTGGAGAAACCTCTTACCTATGCGTTGAGCCGGATCAGCAATGTGGATCAGCAGATCCTGGAGAATAAGAACGCACTGCGTATGCCACTCTCCACACTCGATGTATTCGCCCACACGCTGGATGAAATCTTTCAAACGGAATATCAATACGCAAATGCACCCTTCAAACACCCGTGTTATTTTGGCATGTCGGTCAACGATGATATTCTGGATTATGACTTAACAGAGCAGATCGTGCGCCGGCACTTCAGCCAGCTCACCATACAAAAATTCACGCATCCCTATCACCAGCCGCCCAGGCCGCCTACCTTCGAATGGCTCAACAGCGAGTTTGGCCAATTCCTGGAAACGATCAAATAGTAAGAGAGAGCCACTGATCAGCGGCTCTCTCTTATATCTTTTCAGTTCAACAACGACGCTCAGCGATCTATTTACAATTCACCAGGCAGTTCCATTGCTGGCCATCCCATTCCCATGTATCGTCAAGATCGTTGCGGCTTGAGTCAAAGCCACCATACAGGACAATACGGTTCCGGACGGGATCATATCCCATGGCCGCGCCACCGCGCGTGGACGGGGAACTGACGGGACTTAACTCCCGCCAACTGCCTCCGCTCAAAACCCATGTCTTATCTGTGAGCGAGGAAAACGTTGAAGTGGAAGTTGCCCCGCCAAAGGAATATAAGGCGTTTTCATTTGTGTCATACGCCATGCCGAAATGCGATAGCTTGCCCGGACCCACGAAGTCAATCTCCTGCCAGGCGCCATCCTTCCAGACCCAGAATTCGTCTGTCACCGTGCTCGCGTAGCCTCCATACAGCAGGGTCTGTTCATGCTCTGGATCATACACGAAGCCAAAATGACCGCGGCTTTCAGGGCCTTCCTCACTGAGGGACTTCCATTCCTCTCCATTCCATGACCATGTATCGTTTACCGGATTTTCGGATGGGTCCAACCCGCTGAAGAGAATAGACTCCCCACTCGATGCATCATAGACCATCCGCACATGATCGCAAGCCGCGGGCGGCTGGGCATCTTTTTGCGCCCAGGCCTGACCATCCCATTCCCAGGTCTCCTGGCTGCACGTACCCAGAGCCAGCGGACGGCCGCCGTAGAGAACGAGCACATTCCGCTTTTCGTCATACGCAGCACCGCCCAGGATGCGCCCTGGCGGGCCGCCTTCTGTCACACGCTGCCATTGCGTTCCATCCCAACCCCAGATGACACCTGGGGTTTCCTTGCTGGGGTCCGCGACACAGTTAACCAGGAGCATTTGCTGCAGCTGCGGATGATAGATCAGCTCCGCCTCATTGCACGCGGGCGGATTCTCGACGATTTTCGTTGGGACGAGTGTTGGTATGGTGGTGGGGATCAGGGTGGGGATTGGTGCAGCAGAAGGAGAACAACCTGTAACCATAAAAATCAAAGCACATATCAGAATGAAAGTTCTTCTCATGCCATTTCTCCTCTCGATTGAGTCATCCCACCCTTATAGCATATCTGTTTTTGATTTTCACCCCTCTTGAGAATGGTATCCACAGAATCATGTCATTGCGAGGAGTGGTTGCGACGCTTCGCGTCTCAATCCCGACAAAGCAATCTTATGTAAGTGACCTTACGCAATGTCATTCTGAGCCCTTCGACACGGCTCAGGATAAACTCCGCGAAGAATCTCTGAGACTGAAAGTACAAGACTCTTCGGTCGCGTACAGGCGCTCCCTCAGAGTGACATGTTATTTTTGAGATGACTTGTATTCAAGATCATAATTGAGCGCAGCTCTAGCCAACTTTTTGCTGGTTTCATTTCTTTTTATCCCAACTCACCCACCACCTTCTCGACCTCATCCAAAATCTCACCCGACTGCACCAGCTTTTTCATCGCGTTGTGATCGTTATACAGTGGCCGATCCACATGCAGATGTTCCACGTATTTACGGATGACTTCGCGCGCACATTGTGTCCCTTTGCCAGGCTGGAACTCACGGAAGTCGAGCGCCTGCGCGGCAGCCATGAATTCGATTCCCAGCACGCCATATGCGTTATCGAGGATCTGTCCGTTCTTGAGGGCGGTGTTCATGCCCATCGAAACGAAGTCTTCCTGATCTGCCGCGGCAGGGATGGATTGGATGCTGGCGGGCGCAGATAGCATTTTTTGCTCCACGATCAAATGGTCGGCGGTGTATTGGCTGAGCATCATCCCAGAGTAAAAACCGGGCTCATGGGCCAGGAAATCAGGCAGCCCCTGCGAAAGAGCCGGGTTCGTCAAG
>JANMSY010000321.1:0-2216 GCA_031389865.1 Anaerolineales bacterium
CGGCTGTCCTCACTGCCCGAAAGTCTATCCAAACTTCATAAACTCGAAAAACTGGACCTGCGCTGGAATCAGTTTGTAAGTGTCCCTGCCTGGATCAAGCAGCTTGAAAAACGCGGCTGCCTTATTTACATGTAGTTCATCAAAAGGATTTACCAAGTGAAAAGAATACCTTCTTACTGGCTGCTGATCGTGATTTTATCTTTCGTGGCATCCGCCTGTGGACCCAACCCCGTCGCTCCAGTGACAACGCCGATCGTTGCTCCCGCGTCAACAGCCACTCCGCTGCCCGTGCTGACTCCCACCCAAAAGCTGACCGCCACACCGCTCCCCACAGCGACGCCGGTCCCGCATCCGCTTGAGATCAATGCCATGCGCGCCCGTGAATATCCCGGCAGTGACATTGTCATCGAATCAGTGCTCGACCCCGGCGTGAATTACAACCGCTATTATGTGTCCTATCTTTCCGAAGGGTTGAAGATCTACGCGCTGATGACCGTCCCCGCCGGCGAGAAGCCATCCACAGGCTGGCCGGTTATCATCTTCAATCACGGATTCATCCCGCCGGATGTGTATGTCTCCACTGAGCGTTATATTGCCTATGTGGATCTGATCGCCCGCAGCGGGTACATCGTCCTCCGTTCAGATTATCGCGGCCATGGAAGCTCGGAGGGCGAAGCAGGCGGCGCGTACAGCCGGCCCGATTACACTGTGGATGTGTTGAACGCGGTCGCTTCGATGAAACGCCACCCGGATGCAGACCCCAACCGCATGGGCATGTGGGGCCATTCGATGGGCGGATATATCACCCTGCGCTCCATGGTGATCACACAGGATATCAAGGCTGGTGTGATCTGGGCCGGAGTGGTTGCTTCCTACCCCGATCTGCTGACACGCTGGCGCAGAGGCACGGGTTCATCAGCCACCTCGACGCCATCTCCGCGTTCGTGGAGATTCACCCTTCAGCAGCAGTATGGCTCTCCCGAAGAGAACCCCGTATTCTGGAACTCCATTTCCGCCAATTCCTATTTGAATGACCTCTCGGGCCCCATTCAGCTCCATCATGGCACGCTGGACACGGATGTACCGCTGGAATTTTCGGAACTTCTTTACTATCAAATGCTTGAAGCGGAACAGTACGTGGAATTATATAAATATGAAGGCGACAACCATAACATTGCGAATTATTTCAGCACTGCCATGCAGCGCACCATCGAGTTTTTCGACACGCATGTAAAAATGGTTCAATAACGAGCTAAAAAGCATTATTCTTTTCCGGGGATGGTTCGTTGATTCTGGATTAACGAGTACACTATGCATATCAGGTAATTCATCCTTATGGTGGAAAGGGCATATTTCCTATGACAACCCGTCTCTATCTGGTCCGGCATGGTGCAACACAGCTCACTGCAGAAGATCGCTTCTCTGGCGCAGCGAATATTTTTCTCTCTGAGGAGGGACGTGCACAGGCAGAGCGCCTCGCACACAGGCTGGCAGACGATCACATCTCTGCCATCTACACCAGTCCGCTGGACAGGACGCTGGAGACGGCAGAAATTCTTGCCCAGCCGCATGGGTTGACCCCCGTGCAGAATGGGGATTTGCGTGAGATCAGCCATGGACATTGGGAGGGAATGAGCCGCAAGGATGTTGAGGCACAGTTCCCGGATGAATATTCGGCGTGGGAGTCTGACCCGTTCACGTTTGCGCCTGATGGAGGCGAATCAGGCATCAGCGTTCTCGCGCGCGCCCTGCCTGTCATACGCCAGATCATTGTCAACCATACCAATAAAAACATCGTCGTGGTTTCCCACAAAGCCACGATACGTCTCATTTTGAGCAGCCTGCTGGGCTTTGACGCTCGCGGCTATCGGGATCGTTTAGACCAGGCTCCGGCATGTTTGAATGTTCTCGACTTTAAGGACACTGTCCATGCGCGTCTGATGTTGTTCAACGATGTTTCACACTACGCGGATCACCCACTGCGCGCGGAAAAACACCTCTCCCGCTGGTGGGATGCGGGTAACGCCTCGGAAAATGGCAACTGATGTAGCAGACAGGGGTTTATTCAGGTTAACATAAATTCAGTAAATCACAGGTTTTACCGTCATTGCGAGGAGGGTGCCTTTCCCGACGAAGCAATCTTACTCCTCAGACGGAAAATTGCTCGAAAATATGAGATTGCTTCGCAAAGAACCCTCGCAATGACGGGTTATGCT
>JANMSY010000322.1:0-6434 GCA_031389865.1 Anaerolineales bacterium
CCGTCATTGCGAGGGTTCTTTGCGAAGCAATCTCATATTTTCGAGCAATTTTCCGTCTGAGGAGTAAGATTGCTTCGTCGGGAAAGGCACCCTCCTCGCAATGACGGTAAAACCTGTGATTTACTGAAATTACCTTATAGAATGTCACCCTCCCGAAGGACATCGGGAGCATGACATGACCAAGAGTCAACCCATTAAGGTTAAACAGAATAGGATGGTACGATCACCACCCGCACATCACTGGTGTAGTGTTCGAGATCGTCGAGCCGCTGGTTGATCTTATCAGCATCCAGCGGGATGACCTGTGACACCACGCGCGAGGTATCCAGGGTTTGGTTGCGAACCATATCCACAAGCATTGGCAATTCACGCAGGAGATGATCGTTCGAGCCAATTATTTCCGCTTCGTAGCCGATGAGCGTGGAGTAGGGGTTTACCTCCAGTGGGATCTGGCTGATACCTACGATCACTGCGCGCCCCATCACACCCAATGATTCCACGGTTTGCTTCATCGTCTGTGGCAGGCCGATCATTTCAAGCGCAACGTCCACGCCCCTGCCTTTTGTGAGCCTGCGGATCTCCTCCACCGCGTCGTTCCTGCCCGCGTGGATGGGGATGGCGTTGTACTCGGATGCCAGTTCGAGCTTGTCCTGTTGGATATCCACCGCATAGACTTCGACCGCGCCCATGGCCTTTGCCAGCTGGATGGCGGACAAGCCCAGTCCACCCACGTGAAAACGGCCACCGTTTCACCCGCCTTCAGCCTGCCCTTGTGCAGCGCGTGTAAAGCCGTCGCCGACGCGCACATCAGCGTGGCAGCCTCTGCAAAGGGAATCTCCTGCGGTAGCGGGACTGCATTTCGTGCCGGCACCGCAATATATTCTGCGTAACCGCCATCCACATGATGCCCCAGCATTTTTACGGTTGTGCAGAATTGTTCGTTACCTGCGATGCAATAATAGCAATCGCCACAGCTGATGTTGTAGTGCAGCGCGACGCGCTCGCCTGCTTGGACGGTGGTTACCTGTGAGCCGACCCATTCCACCTCGCCTGCCACTTCATGCCCCAGCGTGATCGGCAGCATTCCCATGCTGGATCGTCCGGCGCGGTAATGTGCATCTGAGTGACAGATGCCCGCGGCACGAACGCGTACCAGAATATCCGTTTCGCCGATCGAAGGGATGGGGATCTCCTGTAGTTCCAAGGGCTTGCCTGCTTCGATCATACGGACTGCTTTCATGGATATCTCCAAAAATAGGTGTAGGGGCGATCCGCCAGGCCCATGAAGACACCCTGGATTGCATCGGATTTCTGCATGGCAAACGGGAAAGATGATATTGAAGGGTTGCCCTTACACTACATTCCTTGCCCAGCCGGCAATCGCTCGAATATCTTCTGGTGTTGTGCGGCAGCAGCCACCGATCAAACGCGCGCCTGCCTTGAACCATTCCCTGGCTTCGTCGCCAAATGATGCATACACTGGATAGCCGTCCCAATCGTTCCTCGATGCATCGTATATTTCACCAGAGTTGGGATACACGATCACGGGCTTGTCGGTTGCCTTCCTCGCCTCACGGATCAATGATGGAATATACTTTGGCGACGTGCAATTGATTCCCACAGCTACTACAAAGGGATTCTGTTCCACGAGTCTTACACAATCTTCGAGTCGTTGCCCCTCACTGACGTGGGCTTCATCACGGCAACTGAAGCTGATCCATGCCTGCATGCCTTGAAACTCATCCAAAAGTTTACCCAGTGCCTGTGCCTCAACGAGACACGGAATTGTTTCACATGCCAGAAGGTCCGCGCCTGCTTCGATCAATGCCCTCATGCGCGGTCTGTGAAAGTCCATCAATTCGTTTTCGGTCAAGCCGTAATTCCCGCGATATTCCGACCCGTCTGCAAGGTATGCGCCGTACGGTCCCACGGACGCGGCGACGAATGGTCTTAACCTGCCCACACGGTTGGATTCGTCTGCCCAGAACTCGTCACGTGCTTCAAGCGCAAGTTGCACGGATTTCTGTATCAGCGCGATCGCTTCCTGTTTGTTGAGTCCGCGCTTGATGAAGCCTTCGATCGTGGCTTGATAACTTGCCGTAATGGCACAGTCGGCGCCGGCCCTGAAATAATCGTAATGCACCTGTTTGATCTTCTCAGGTTGCTCCAGCAGTATCTTTGCCGACCACAGGTCATCTTTCAGATCACAGCCGCGGCGTTCCAATTCAGTGGCGAGAGCGCCATCTATAACGAGAGCAGGATAATGGTCCAGTATGGAATCGATTGGGTTCATATTGGCGAGGATACCATTAAAAGAAAAGGGTTACAGTTCAGTAGTCATTCCCTTATGGTTCCTGGTTGGGCATGGTCATGTCACTCGATCCCAAATATGTACTTATCCAGAAATGCATTGCGAAATTTGCCTCCTGGGTCATACTGCTGGAGCAGCTGTTGAAAATCTGGTAATTTCTGATACAGCGATTGCAGGCGCGTGGGAGACATCGTAAACAGCTTGCCCCAATGCGGACGGGCATCGAACGCCGCAAGTTGATCTTCAATGATGGGCAGCAAAATCCTGACCGCAGGCCAGTCCTTTTTCCATGTAAAGTGGATGGCAACACAAGCCTGTTTGTAACAGGGGCTCATCCAAAGTTCGTCGGCCGCGATGGTACGCACCTCGGATATCTGAAGGAGTGGGGCAACCTCTTCCTGCAGTTGGTCAATGGCGCGCAGGGCAGCAAAGGCATGCTGGCGAGGGACGATATATTCGCTTTGCAGTTCCTCGCCGCTGCTGGGGGTAAAGTCCATGCGGAAGTGGGGTAGCCGTTCAAACCAGGGGCCACAGACCCCCATCTGTTCGGTGCAATTTTCGGCTGAGAGGGTTGGGATGGGATGGAGACTACTTGCAGCAAGGGTCGCTCCAAATAGTTGAGTTTCTGCTTTGAGTGAGATGCCACCTGGGACATTGCGCTTCACCCAGACCTGATTAAAGCTTGTGCCACGCCAATCTGTAAACAAGCTGACGCTGTAGGCTCTTGAAAAGAGCTCATCAAAGTGCTCTTCCAGTTCTGCAAGCGGCAGGTTTTCGTACACGTCCTGCTGCATCTGGAAGGTTGGAGAGATGTCGAGCGTAAGTTTTGTGACTATACCAAGCCCGCCTAACCCAACGACAGAACCTTGCAATTCCTCGCGGTTTTGCTCCCGTGTTAAGGTAACAACATTGCCTTTGCCAGTCACCATTTCCAGGGTCGATACCGCTGTAGCTAAATTGCCGTGGCGATCCCCCGACCCGTGTGTTGCTGTTGCACAAGTGCCTGCGACAGAAATGTGCGGCAATGAAGCCAGGTTATGTAATGCATACCCTTCGCCATGAAGCCAGCGGGCAAGCTGTCCATAACGCATCCCAGCCTCAACGGTTACCGTGAGACGCTCACGATCCAGTTCTACGATCCTATTAAAATGCTTTAGTGAGACCAGGCTGCCAGGCGAGTCGGCAATGTCATTGAAGGAATGCCGTGTGCCAAGCGCCTTTAACCTGGGACTGTGAATGACCAGATCTTGTATTTGCTCAACTGTTTCAGGTTCATGGTATTGAGCAGCCTGATACGTGTAATTGCCAGCCCAATTGCTTGAATTATTAATCATTTTCCTGTTTCTATAAACGAAAAAAAACTAATTTGTATGGAATGCCTTGCCAGGGTGGGTGCGTGCATTATACAATAATGAATCGCCTTGAGACACCATGTCTTAAGGCGATTTTTACATAAACAACGTATCGGATGACTTTGATGTACCCAGTTGATCCTGATATAGTCTTCCGATTTTGGTTCCGCTATACCCAGGGCGGTCACCAATTGCGCTTTTTCAAAGGTGGGAAAGCGCAATTTGGGACCGTGGGCATTATATGATGCGCGCTTCTGCTCAAGCCTGGAAGAGTTGAATCAAGTTGCCGCACGTGTCTTCAAATACAGTTTCGATTCCTTGTCCTGTTTTGGTCGGTTCTTTTCTGAATACAACACCCAGATTTTTCATCCGTTCGTACTCTTTATGAATATCTTCAACGCCGAAAACGATCATAGGGAGATCGGCTTGATAAACACCTTCCTGGAATGCCCTGGCAATTGGGTTGTCGTTTGGCTCAAGCAGCAACCCGGCGCTGTTCGGCTCTTCGGGTGAAGCAACGATCGCCAATTGAGCTTCAGGCATGTAGAGTCTCTCTCTAAAGCCCAGAACCTCCGTATAAAACCTAAAGGCTTTATGAGGGTCATCTACAAACACGCTGGTCAGTGCAATTTTCATAATCAGCCTCCGTACATTTGTATGCTATTGGTAAGTTGGGTGGAGAAGATAAAACCGTTGACAGGGTGTCAACAGAGGTTGCCTGATTTTAGAACATATGTTCTGGCGTGTCAATGCGAAAGCAGAATTGAGCTTATGAATCAGATATTTTTGGAGAAACCACGAAAGATACCATCGTTGTCAACCGCCTCGGCGAATTCCTCAAAGTCCATGTTCCCACTGGACAAATTGTTTTCAACCGACTGGACCTGGGATGGAATGCAGCGGAATTCCTGACCGGACCCCTCATACAAGTCAACAATAAGCAGTGGGTGGTCTTGCATCGAGATTGCTGTCCGGTCAACTACAATGATGAAACTGTGGCTATAGTCTGCAGGGATGAAATTCAGGAGCTGATCCTTGCTAATGTTTGCGTATTGCATATCATCGACAAAATTAACGTTCGCCCGGAAGTGAAAAAAACCAGCCGGCTTTTGAATGAATGTACAGATATGTTCCCAGGTGGTTTGATCAGAGAAGTCGGTTCGAAGGACAGCAGCGTTTTTTGTATTAGGAATTTGTTTCATTGGGTCCTCTACCCGGGGTGATCAGTGCCATGACGAACATCGAAGATTGTCCTGCTTATGGACCTGTTCCCGGTCTCCATTGCAGTTTATCGAGCTGATAGTCAGCGATGGCTCTTCCAACGGGGATGTCTGCAACTAATACAGGTGTGGCCGTCAGTGAAATACTCGTCAGGTCCAGCAGAAACACCTGTCTGTCGCTGATATAAGCCAGGCATTTTCCATCGGCTGATATTGAAGGCGCATACCCGGCATCCATTGCCTTGATCATTCCCGTGCCATCTGCATAGGCGAGATAAACTGCACGATCGTTTGCACCTCTGCCAATATCGAACACAAGCGATCTTCCGTCCGCTGACCAGCTTAAGTTCGCAGTCTTTGGTAGTGATGAGCCAGAGCCTTTGGGTACGGGCAGTGTCCCAAGTATAGCCTTGCTGCCAGTGGCAATCTCCTGTGATACGAGACGAGCCTCACCCAGCTCTCGATCCATTTCAATGTAAGCCAGGTGCGAGCCACCGGGAGAGAATGCATGGCTACTCTTATCCTCCACCAGCGCACTAATGACTCTAGTTTGCGAGTTATCCAGCGTTGTTTCAAACAATCCGGCAGAGGTCGAGTCTGAACCATGGAAAATGATGCTTTTACCATCGGGTGTGAATTGTGGCAGGGATAAAACCATCATGCCAAGTTGCTTCTCGACCAGGCCCGTTCCATCTGCATTCAGCAGATATATCGCTGTATGGTTCTGCATCGGCCACACGACGAATTGCTTCCCATCACGAGACCAGGCGGCATCCATCGTGTAACCCAATTCCCCGACGGGCAGAAGAGACTTGATCCGCATGCCGGATGCGTCTGCAATATGGATGTTGCCGCTTCCCAATGTATTGCCAATAATGGCCAGCCGTTGACCATCTGGCGACCAGTTGAAGGAACGCAGCTCGCCAATCGCTTTTTGTTCATCAAGCGTTACGAACCCGGTCTTGTCCGCATTGGTCAGGAATACCGCAAAGCCGTGTGCAGCAGCCAGAGGACCACTACAAATATTGCCTGTCCGGACGCTGTCCTCAAATGAAACCTCCTGAGTTGGCGTGGGTGCCGCTGCAGGTTGTAATCCGGGCAGAAGGGAACGGAATATCCAGCCCAGCAAAAGCACACCGCACACTGCCGCGATTGCCCATCCTGCCGGCGCTAAAAATTTCATGAACGGGCTTGGTTGCACACCCTCCTGTTTTGACTTATAGGCATCCATTAGTTGAGACTCCAGGTTCCATTGGAAGCTTTGAGAAAGCTTCATTGTTTCAGCAGCGGAAGAAATCTTCTCTGCAACGGGTTGTTCGTCAGCGGGGAGTTGGTTGATCAGGTCTTTATTCATAGTCCACTTCCAGTGCCAGAGATGTGCGGCTTCGCAGATCGTGCAGCCCGCGCGAGATGAGCATTCGGATCGCCGCTTCACTTTTGCCCAGCACAAGTCCGGCTTCTGTGGTGCTGAGCTCGCTAATGAAACATAGGATGAGCACTTCCGCGCGATCGTGGCTGATGTTTCGGAGCGCGCCCATGACCTGCTCCATC
>JANMSY010000338.1:0-4046 GCA_031389865.1 Anaerolineales bacterium
CGAACGGTCACATCCGGGTTGAACTGGTTATGAAGTGTGAAGACAAATTCTCCACTCACCTCATTTGCGTGGAATGGATCGATCGCGTAATCGCGCCAGTTGAACTGACGTACCTGGTAGGGGCAGTTGTTTGCACAATAGCGCGTGCCGATGCAACGGTTGTACACCTGGAGGTTGAGATCCTCCGACATGCTGTGCACCGAAGCAAACACCGGGCAGACCGGTTCGCAGGGGGCACTACCGCACTGCTGACACAACATCGGCTGGAAAGGGGTAGCTTTTACTTCGGGATATTCGCCCTCCCAAAAACGCTCAATGCGGATCCAGTGCATCGAACGGCCGTAGCCGGCATCCTCTTCGCCAACAAATGGGAGATTGTTTTCCATTGCACAAGCAGCGACACAAGCCTGGCAGCCGGTACATATATCCTGGTCAATGACCATGCCCCATTTGCCTTGCGCCTCTTCTGCAATTGCGCCTTTCGCGCCCGTACGGTTCAAATCTACAGTTAAGCTCATATTTGCTCCTCTAATGCTCCTCACCAAGGCCTTCACCATATACACCAATACGGCTTTCAAGGCGTGAAAGCGGCTGCTGCCTGCCTGTCTTCTCAATATTGACCTTCATGCCGGCGAACGCCAGGTCTCCAGCCTCATTAAAATGAAGACCAAGGATATCGGCGGGATTTGCACCGCGCCCCTGGGCATATCTTCCATAAGCAGTGTGCCCCTGCCCGAACGGCATGGCGATCACATCGGGACGAATGGCCGGGTACAGATAGACGGGCACTTCCACTTCCCCGGCTTCGCTCACAATCTTCACGACATCGTCATTCTCGATACCAAGTTCGTGTGCAGTTTCAGGATTGATCTCAACCCACGTGTTCCACATGACTGTTGTCATGGGGTCGGCAAGCTCCTGCAACCAGGGTTTGTTCGCACCCGATTCACCTAATGTTGGCGATACGTATGGAAGGAAGAAAAATTCACCCTGGCCGGCAAACTTTGCTGGTTCCGTATTCAGGGTTTTACCCAATGCCCCGGAAGCAGAAATAGCCGATGTTTCAGCAGTCTTCTTCCACCAGCCACCGTGCTGCTGAAAGTAAGCAGCAAAGGAGTTGATTTCGGGAGCGGCGAAGGAACCATCGGCTTCAGAGACAAGGTTGGCTAGTTTGCTTTGGATGAACTCGACTTCATCCTTGAACGGCAGTGCCTGTGCAATAGTGCCACCCGCCAGCTGGGCTGCGGCGATCAATACATCGGCAGTTGCGCGGGTATCCTGAAACGGTGAAACGACAGGTTGCGCTCCCGAAAGTACGGACTGAGTCGATCCGGCGGAAATGCGCTGGTAGCCCCACGACTCAAGCCCATGATGATCGGGGAGGATGTAGTCAGACTGAACAGTTGTCTCATCGGGAAACGTTGCAAACGAGATGACGGTACCCACATTCTTAAGTGCATCTTCAAAGCCAAGGGATTTCGGCAATTCGAACACCGGGTTGACGCCGTGAATGAAGAGCGTCTTGACTCCGCCACTATTCATCTGCCCAATGAAGTCACTCATTTCCTGTGCACTGACAGGATGAGGGTAAACATCTTCATTGGGTGAAAGCGGCGAAACAAACATACCACCTGGTTTTCCGACGTTATCTGTAAGTGCATTGAATGCCAGTACAGATTCTGCTATGGAGAGTCCATTACTCTGGCCCAGCGCCTGACCACCGGGGATTGCAATGGGAGACGCGGCATCCAGGATCAACTGAGCAACATGCTCAAGTGTTTTCCGCGATACGCCAGCAGCAGAGGCAACAGCCTCGAGATCCACGGTTCCAAACGAGGCGGGAATCGCTGCCCCGCGCGCCTCAGCAACGAGTCTGCCGATCGCAAGGGCGACCAGTCCTTCGGTCCCGGGCAGGATCGGAATCCACTCATCTGCCTTGGCAGCAGTTTGAGACATCCGCGACTCGAACTGGATAAAATGCCCACGATGCTTTGGATCCCCCCGACGCATTTTGCCAAACGCGAGGTTATATCCCACGGGTGAAAGCCAGGTTTCGAGGAAGTTTGCACCAAAGGAGAGCACCTGGTCTGAAGTACCAATATCAAAGAAAGGCAGTCCTGCCTCACCAAAAAGATTTTCGGCTGCCCGGCTCAATGTAGCATGGGCTTCAAAAATGCTCGTCGCACTAAAGCGGATTGGGGCAGGTGCACCAACGGCCGCCGTCATATCAGAAACCAGGTCAAAAAGGTGATCGCTGGTGGTACCCATCAAAAAGGCGACTTCACCTGGGCTCTTAAGTGCATCCGCAACCACTTGAATTGCGTCATCCCAACTGAGGTTGGGCTCTACATCCTGGAATGCATCGTTATAGAGTGCATCACCGCGTGTATGCTTAATGGGACCTCGAATACGATTGGGATTATACAAACCCTGAAGTGTTGTTTGCCCACGCGAACAGGTCTTACCGCGGTTGACAGGGTGCTGCGGATTACCTTCCACCTTGATGGCGCGCCCCTGCATTGTGCGGACAATGAGTCCGCAGCCCGCCGCACATTCGCGGCACGTCGTGGCGTAATACGTACTCAAGCCATTGTAGTTGTACTCGGGCATTTTCGTATACGGCTCGCGTTGAACGTAGCGGGAGGCGGGTCCGCAGCCGGTCAACACAGTGGTGGTGGCTGCACCTACACTGGCAAGTTTCAGGAAATCACGCCGGGAGATTTTTTCACTCATAGTCAGTCTATTCCTTTTTACCCGGTTTAATAATGGCAGGTGCCACAATCCGTGAGCTTGGTCAACTTTTCCTGGTCAGCTCCGGCTTGCTCTCTATGGCAATCCAAACACCAACCCATGTTCATTACCTGTGGGTTTTCGGCAATTTCAACCGCGGACATATCACCGTGGCACTTTTCACAGTTTAATCCAGCTGCAATGTGAGGTCGATGGGTGAAATGGACAAAATCCGGCACCTGTGCTACCGGTACCCAGGCGATTTCTCTATTATTCAAAACATAATCTTTTAATACAGCGAGTCTTGGGCTGGTATCCGTCTTGGCGATCTGTTGATGACACCCCCAGCACTTTGTTAAGGTAGGCAACCCGGAAGAAGGCCCACGCAGTGCGCCAGGATGACAATACAAACACTGGACTCCCAGGTTTACGTGGATACTATGCGGAAATTGAATGGGCTGCTCAGGTGGCTGCTGGGTTGAGTAAATCCCGAACGCAGCCATGCTGAAAAGTGTCAGCGCGACAATCAGCACAGCAACCCGCCCCATTGGCTGGTATAGCCATCTAAATAAGTTTCCGATCATGCATACTCCTGTGGCAAGATGTTTTCAATTATTACGAACTGAAACAAAAACTTTTGGCAGACAACCACTGGCATTCAACAACATAACATTTATTTGTGCTGATACCTGACCAGGAAAACGCTCAACCACTACAAACACACAATCGTCCCTATCATTGCTCAATGATGGGACGAGTACATAATTTAAACAAGAGTAATCGTGAGATCAACTCAACTCCTCAAGTGTTGCTGAACCCCGCCAGCAACGCCGGCATTATACTGCAAAAGCACAGGTAAGTACATGTAAAGGATAGAATTCGGCTGAAATCAGCACATGATATACTTGAAAAATCTATGAAAAAACTCACACGTCCTGCCCTAACCATCGGACTGAGTTTACTTCTGGCAATCTTCAGCGCCGCACTGACCTACTCAGCGCCATCATCAACACAGGCGAATCTTTCTGCCGCCGGGTTCCTGGTTCAGGTCACTCCAACCCCGCAGGTGGAAGACGAATCTGAGATTGGGTCTACAGATGAAATTGTCATTATGGGTGGGGTGATCGCTTTTATAATTATCGCCCCGATTTTCCTAAGTAGAAAGGCATGGCGGTAACCTTCAGCCCAGTCGAATATTCTTTTTTAAATAAAAAATGCGGACGATTTTCGTCCGCATTTTTTATGATTATATGCTGTTCCTACTTTTGCTTTGCTTCTTCGCGTCCCATTGCATCCATTACGGCTACGGCAGCCAT
>JANMSY010000359.1:0-3702 GCA_031389865.1 Anaerolineales bacterium
CAAATAACAACACAGGCTTCCATCGGCGAGTTGTAGAACAAGTTGGCTCCCAGCCCAAGCACGCAATCCACTAGGTCGGCGTCCACCAATTTTTGGCGCATGTCCGCTTCTTCCTTGCGGAACAAGACTCCGTGCGGGAAGAGGATGGCGCAGCGTCCCGTTTTGCTATCCATGCTTTTCAGGATGTGCTGAAAGAAAGCATAGTCCGCGCGTCCCTGCGGCGGCGTGCCGAGGAAGTTGCGTCCCCACGAGTCACTTGTCCATGCTTCGCGGTTCCATTGTTTGATGGAATAGGGCGGGTTTGCCAGCACCACGTCAAAGGTGGCGAGGCGGTCTTTGTCGGTGAAGGCGGGACGTTCGAGCGTGTCTCCGCGGGCGACGGCGAAATCGTCCACGCCGTGCAGCGCCAGATTCATGCGCGCAATGGACGCGGTCATGTGGTTACGCTCCTGCCCATAGAGTTTCAATGTTCGATATTCTCCGCCTTTACGCTTCACTTCATCCAATGCGGAGATCAACATGCCGCCCGTGCCGCAGGTCGGGTCGTAGATTTTTTCGCCTGGCTTGGGTTCGAGCATTTGCACCATCAAATGCACCACAGTGCGGTTGGTGTAAAACTCCTGGGCGGTATGTCCGCTGTCATCGGCGAATTTCTTGATCAGGAACTCATAGCCGTTGCCCAATTCATCTTCGGGCACGTTGGCAAGCGAAAGCGATTGTTTTGCGAAATGCTCCAAGAGATTCTTGAGCGTGTGGTCGGGCAGGCGCTCCTTGTTTGTCCACGGCGCGTCACCGAAGATCCCGTCCAGTTTGACGGGGTTGGCGGCTTCAATCGCCCGAAACGCATTCTGGATGGCTTTGCCCACATCCTTTGCCTTCTCGCGCACATCGTTCCAATGCCCCTGCGGGGGGATACTAAACCGCTCATTCGCCATCTGCTCGGCGTAGTCTTTGTCTTCAGTCTCTGCAAATGCTTCGGCATAGTCCGCGTCCCACACATCCGAGAGACGCTTGTAGAACAGCAGCGGGAAGATGTACTGCTTGTAATCGCCCGCGTCTACCAGTCCGCGCAGGATGATCGCTGCGCCCCACAGGTAGGATTCGAGTTCGGGTTGGGTCAGGCGGTCAGTCATTGAGCCAGCCCCCTTCATTCAACAATGTCCGCAACTTGGCTTCGGCTTCCTGCGCCCGCTCCCATGCGGATTTGAAATCTTCAATTGCCACATCCAAAGGTGGGATGTCTTCGCCGATGGGCGGCAGCACATAACGGGAAATGTTCAACGTCCAATCTTCTTCTTTGATCTGACTCAGCGACACAACCCGCGCCCGATCCTGAATCTCTTCGAATTGATTTACCCACGCTGAAATCTGGTCCGCGTGTTCAGGGTCGAGGTAGTTCTGCGCGCGTCCCTTGCGCATGAGCGATGACGCGTCCACGATCAATACTTTGTTTTTTCGTTCTTTGGATTTCTTCTTTTTGAGGATGAGAACACACGCGGCGAGTCCAGTACCATAAAACAGATTCGGCGCCAGCCCGATCACGGACTCGACCCAATCCTGCTCCAGCAAATACTTGCGGATTTGCCCTTCTACGCCACCACGGAACAACGTCCCCTGCGGCAGTACGACAGCCATGCGTCCGCTCTTCTCCGCCATCGACTTGACCATATGCTGCACCCAGGCAAAGTCCGCGTTTGAGTCAGTAGGCAAGCCTGCAAACGAACGTCCCCACGGATCACTTTCCCATATCTCACGTCCCCATTGTTCCAATGAAAATGGTGGATTGGCAATCACGCAATCGAAGGTCGCAAGTCCGCCCGTGCTTGGGTCGGTGAAAACAGGATTGCGTAACGTATCTCCACACTCGATGACGAAATCTTCCATCCCATGTAAAAGAAGATTCATGCGCGCTACTGAAGCGGTGGTTAGATTCTTTTCCTGTCCGTAAAGTTTTCCATAAAACGTGCGCGGGTCACCGCCCTTTGCGCGCACATGCTCGACTGTGCCGAGCAGCATACCACCAGTCCCACAGGCTGGGTCGTAAACTGTCTCGCCTTCTTTCGGGTTGAGAATGTCCACCATCAAACGCACCACACTGCGCGGCGTGTAAAACTCGCCCGCTTTCTTGTTGGTCGCGTCCGCAAATTTTTTAATTAGGAATTCATAACCATCGCCAATGATGTCCGTGCTGACTTGTTGATTTCCCAGATTAATACCAGAGAAATGCTCCAGCAAATCTTTTAACAAAGCATCAGGAAGGCGTTCTTTGTTCGTCCACTGAGAGTCACCGAAGACGCCATACAAATGTTTCTGATTCGCAGCTTCAATTCCGCGCATGGCGTTTTGCAGGGCAGTGCCAACATTCGATGCTTTCTCGCGCACATCGTTCCAGTGATTTCCCTCTGGAACTTGAAAACGGTGTTCATCATCAAAGTCTTCCCCGTATGTTTTTACTGCTTCTTCATACTCTTCATCCCACACGTCACAAATCCGCTTGAAGAACATCAACGGCAGGATGTAACTCTTCCAGTCCGTACGGTCCACGGGGCTGCCGCGCAAAATATTCGCAGCTTCCCAGAGGCGGCTTTCAAGAACAGTGATATCAAATGTTTGCGTCATGATATTTTTTGAGCAGGGTATTCCCCGCTTGCTTTCCCAAGTATACCCGACAGAAGTTTGGTGTGCATTACAACACTCTAATTTTAAATGCTATACTGAGATTGCCTCATTAAGGCGGAGACTGCTCACCTGCACTGCAACAAACGCAGTGCGGCGCAAGTGTCGCCACAGATCGGCTCGCAGCGACATATTCTAAGGAGCGTTGGATGTACATCCCCAAACTTTATCGTGAAGAAGATCAAGAGAAAATCCTTGAATTTCTGCGTACAAATAATTTCCCTGCCTTGGTAACCTATGATGGAGAAAAACCGCTTGCGACTCACCTGCCCGTGGAAGTGATCGAAGCCGAAGACGGCGCGTTGACTATTTTAGGGCACATGTCTCGTGCGAACCCGCAGTGGAAGAGTTTTGGCGGGCAGGAAGTTTTGCTTATTTTTCAGGGCGCGCATACTTATATTTCACCGCGCTGGTATAGCCAGGTCAACGTGTCGACGGGGTCGGGCGTGCTATACTTGTAAAACTTAAGTAGAAGGATATTCCTATGGCAACCATGACACTTACCGAAATCATCCCTTTAAAGACAGATAAAGATGGCGTCATTCGTGTGAGCAAAACACGCGTTACTTTGGATACCATCGTTGCAGCTTTTACTGAAGGCGCTACCGCTGAAGAGATCGCATATCAATATCCCGTCGTACCTTTGGCGGATATTTATTCTGTTATTGGCTATTACCTGCGCAAGAAAAAACAAATGGATCAATATCTCAAACGCAGGGAAAAACTTGCAGAGGAAGTTCGAAAGCAAAACGAAGTAAAGTTCAATTCAACTGGAATACGGGAGCGACTATTAGCCCGCCGGGCAAGCGGAAAGCATTAGTATGTTGATGTTGGTTGCTGACGAAAACTTCAATAATACAATCATTCGGGGATTATTGCGTTTAAAACCCAGCCTGGATATTGTACGGGTTCAAGATGTTGGGCTGTCTTCTGCAGATGACTCTACTGTGCTTGAATGGGCGGCTCGCGAGAATCGAATACTTTTGACCCATGACGTAGCCACCATCACAAAATATGCTTACGAAC
>JANMSY010000361.1:0-2502 GCA_031389865.1 Anaerolineales bacterium
TTGGCTGAGGCCGATCGGCTTCATTACGGACCTGGATCACGGGGCGCGGTGACGATGGCAGCTCACCAGCGGACGCTGATGCGCGGTAGGCTCGTAGAATCGCCTCGGCAGTTTCAGGGTCCGTTTGACGCGCCAGCTCCACACTTGCACAGACCGTATGTCCATCAATGACCGCGACTCGATTCGTATGTACGCTGAAGCGCATATCTGCCAAATCGATTTTGTTATCGTTTAACGTACCGAGCATCTTGCGCGGCTCCCATTCCACCTTCTCCTCCTCGCCACCGTTACCTACATTGGGAATGACATTGTCCATGATATCCAGCGACGAGACACCAGGATAACCCGCGCCGGAAAGTGCCTGCAGTGAAACGGCAAAGACCTTCTTCACGCCGAACGCGTCATCCAGTGCCTTGAGCGCAATCGTAAGGCCTGTACTTGTGCAGTTGGGATTCGTGAGAATGCATCCGCTCCAGCCGCGATTGATACGCTGTTGTTTGATGATGTGGATATGATCCGCATTGACTTCGGGAAGCAGGAGGGGAATATCTTCTCCGCGTCGATAGGACGATGCATTCGAACACACGGCCGCGCCCGCCTGTGCGAATTCTGGCTCAAGGTCCTTTGCAATGTCATTGTGCAAAGCCGAGAAAACGATTTTGGCCTGGACACAATCAGGCGTTGCAGGCACAACAACCATCTCGCGCGCATATTCAGGCATTGGATCATTAAGCACCCAACGACACGCGTCTGAATATTTTTGTCCTACGGAACGGTCAGACGCGGCCAGGGCAACCACCTTGAACCATGGATGATTATCCAATAGCGAAATAAATCGCTGACCGACCGAACCTGTCGCGCCAAGCACTGCTACCGGGATTTGAGATGAGGACATGATGAACTCCTTATGACAAATAGGGTGAATGAAAATGTATACAGGTAGACCGCTACACATGCAAGTGTGCACAACTGTATACCTGTTACCTTGTCTACCGGTTACTTCTGTACTTCCACAATCAACTCATGCAGCGCCTTGACAGCGATTTCCGTATCCTTCGTCTCAACCACCATGCTGATCGAGACATCAGACGAACCGTGTGCAATTGCGAGAACGTTGATATTGTGCTCTCCAAGCTTGCCGAAGATCTGCCCTGCGACTCCAGGTGTGTTGCGCGTGCCCGAACCCACCGCGGTGATGATGGCAACTTCCTCGGTTACCCATATGCGGTCAATATCGCGCTCGGAAATCTCAACGGCAAAATCCTTTTGCAGCGCTCCCAGTACCTGGTCCGCCGATTCGGTAGGCACAGCAAAACAAATGGATTGCTCCGAAGAGGCCTGTGTGATGAGTGGGACACTGGTGCCGGTGGATGCCACCGCGCCGAATGCCCGTGCTGCCACACCAGGGACACCCAGCATGCCACGACCTTCAATGGTCACAAGTTTTTGCCTGCGTATGGCGGTCACGGCTTTGATAACCTGATCGCCTTTATTGGGTTTTCCGTTGGAATGTCCGTTCGATACCAAGCGCGTACCTGGATGGGATGGGTTGAACGTGTTGCAGATTCGCAGACCAATGCCCGCTTCCACAATGGGACGGATGGTCTTGGGGTGCAGAACTTTCGCTCCGTAATAAGCCAGTTCAGCAATTTCGCCGTAGCTGATCTCAGGCAAGGTCTTGGCTTCTTTCACAATCCGTGGATCGGTCGTCATTACGCCATCCACATCTGTCCAGATCCATACATCGTTGGCAGGTAAAACTGAGCCAATAATTGCAGCCGAATAATCGCTTCCACCACGACCCAGCGTAGTGATCACACCTTCCGGTGTTGCACCAATAAAACCAGTTGTGATGGGAATAATGCCTTCATCCATCAATGGATTCAAAACAGCCCTTGTCTTTTCGGCTGTCACTTTGAAATCGGGATGGGCGTGTTGATAGTGTGCATTGGTGACAATAAACTCGGTCGATTCAACTGCCTTGGCTTTGATCCCCGCCTCCATGACCACAGCTGCCAGTAAACGGACGCTCATTCGTTCCCCAAGTGACGCCACCGCATCTAATGCGCGCGGACTGGCTTCGCCAAGTACAGCAATTGCTCTGCATAAGTCAACAAGCAGTTGAATCAAACAATTGATTTCGCCCTTTGTTTCCTCACAAAGCTTTTTGTCTTTGATGAGCGCGTCTGCAGCAGAGAAGTGTTTTTCTCTCAGTGTGAATTCTGCATCAGGCAGGGTATCAACTTTTCCCTGGGCGGCGAGCGAAGCGGATTTCAGTAATAGATCTGTTACCGCTGCCATCGCGGAAGCGATCACCACCACGCGTGGATATTCGTCCCGCGCATCCTTTAAGATCTGGGTTGCTTGAATCAACGCCTGAACGGAACCAACCGACGTCCCTCCAAACTTCATTACGAGCGTTTGTTTTTGCATACTATTTTCCTTCTTCACCCTCTCCTTCAGGGGAGGGCAGGGGTGAGGTCAAGATAAACAACAACGCCC
>JANMSY010000372.1:0-11240 GCA_031389865.1 Anaerolineales bacterium
AAATCTCTGTGGACTCTGTGATCTCCGTGGTTAATGCTCTTTTTTACGATAGCAATTGGACTTAAGAAACACTCTCTGAGGCACCAGCCAAAGGCATATCGAGACCACCATTCATTGCAAACATTTCATTACATGTTGGTCTCGGTACCGGCTTTGCCCACTCGACCAACAAAGTTAGTATGATATGGAGAACCAAATGACGATCGAAACAGTATTGCCTGTCCCTGATCTTTTTTCTGCGAAGCGCATTCTCTGTATCCAGCCACATTATGACGATAATGATATTGCCGCGGCGGGCATCCTGATACAACTTGCCAACCATGGAGCCAGGTTGTTCTATCTCACCGCGACGGACGACCTCATGGGGATTGTGGACACGTCACTTTCCAACGAAGATGCAGCTCAGGCATTGAAGCGCGACCAGTTCGCGGCTGCGAAAATCGTCGGCGTTGGGGAGCAACACTGGCTCGGCTATCCCGATGCAGGCGAGTACAACTACTTCGATCTGCGCGCTAACTTGCTCAAATACATTCGTATGCTAAAGCCTGATTTTGTTTTTGCGCCTGACGCGTGGCTGACCTATGAGGGACATCGCGACCATATCCAAACGGGACTGGCTGCCGCGGAAGCAGTCATGTTCGCGGGGCTGACAAGGATCGCATCCTCTGACCCGACAGTTGATGCGGCGTACGAACCCCATGAGATTCAGGGAATAGCGCTGTACTTCACCCGCGAGCCGAACTACATCGCTGATATTACATCCACATGGCAGGACAAAATTGCGGCAATGCGCTGCTATCAGGCACAGTTTGATCACGTGGGCATGGAGCAACTGGTCATGGCCCTGGATACAAAGGCTCAACAGGCCGCGTCGGGACAGTCGTTTGCGCGCGGTGAGCCACTCAAGGTATTGCATACAAGCGCGCTGCATTGCGGGATCTAACCCTTACCCCAGCCCTCTCCCAAAAGTGGGCAAATAGGAAATTATGAAAATTGGAATTGTTGGTGGAACGGGAAATATCAGCCAGTCCATTGTTCGGCTGCTGCTCAAGCAGGGACATGAAGTGGTCATCTTCCATCGCGGGCAAACAACTCAGGCGACGGAAGGTGTGCGCGTCATTCAGGGCGACCGCTCCCACCGCGAAGACTTCGAACGCAAAATGCAAGCCGAGAAGTTCGACGCGGCAATTGATATGATCTGCTTCAACGCAGAAGACGCGGCGTCCAGTGTGCGTGCGTTTCGCGGGGTGGGCTGGTTCGTACAAACATCGACTGTCTGCACGTATGGCATCCAATATGATTATTTTCCCTCGGATGAGACTCATCCCCTGCGCCCCATCACAGACTATGCCCGCGACAAAGCCGCGGCAGATGATATCTATCTGGAAGCGTATCATCGCGAGAAGTTCCCAGTAGTGATCATCAAGCCGTCCACAACATACGGTCCCGTACAGGGAATGGTGCGCCAGGTCTGCTGGGATTTTCAATGGATAGATCGGGTCAAAAAGGGCAAGCCGATACTGGTCTGCGGCGATGGCAATGCCTTGCACCAACATCTGCACGTGGATGACATTGCCAGAGCCTTCGTTGGGGTCATCGGCAAGGATCACACCAACGGGCAGACGTACAACGCAGTCAATCGCGGCTATACCACCTGGGCAGATTATCACCGCCTGGCAGGCAAAATTCTCGGAAAAGATGTAGAGTTGGTCGGCGTGCCGTTTGAAGATCTGAAGAGACTTAACGTCCCAGACTTTGGCATTTGCGAAGAAATATTCGCCCATCATGTGTATTACTCGGCCGAGAAATTATTCCGCGATGTACCTGAGTTCCAGCCGCAGGTTTCGCTGGAGCAGGGCATGATGCAGGTATTTGAAGTGATGGAACGCGAAGGAAGAATCCCCAATTCAGATGAATTGAAATGGGAAGATGAAATCATCGAGAAACAAAAGGGAGTGACAAGATCATGAATCCAAATCCTTTTTTACAAAAGCTGGGCTTTTCCGACAATACCCGGGCAGTCATCATCCACACCGATGATATCGGCATGTGTCACGCATCTGTGCAGGCGTTCAAGGATCTATGGGCGTTCGGCACGATCACATCCGGCGCGACCATGGTACCGTGTCCGTGGTTCCCTGCGGTGGTCCAGATGTGCAAGGAAAATCCCGGGATCGACATGGGAGTCCACGCCACGCTGAACGCAGAGTGGGAAAACTATCGCTGGGGACCCGTGTCCACAAGGGAGACAGGCTCAGGCTTGATGGATAAGGCGGGCTACTTCCACCAATGGCATCAGGCTGTGTATGACAACGCCACACCCGAGGAAGTCGAGAGGGAAGTCAATGCACAAATTGAGTGCGCGTTGAAAGCGGGGATCGACGTCACGCATGTTGATTCACATATGGGCACGATCATGAATCCGCTATTTATTCAGTCCTATGTCCAGGCAGCCTCGAGCAGGCTGTTGCCCAATATGCTGCCGCGCCTGACAGCAAAGGGAATGGAAATGATGGGCCTCGACGAACAGGAACGCATGGCCTATATGCCCATCATGGACATGCTCGAGTCAATAGGCGTCCCCATGCTGGATGGGATTCTTTCGCTGCCTCTGGAACATGGCGATGACCATATCGGCATGGCAAAGAAGTTGTTTGGCGACCTGCCTATTGGGATCACGCATTTCATTTTGCATCCATCCATTGACACGCCTGAACTGCGCGCGATTGCTCCAGATTGGGAGGCCAGGGTCGCAAATTACAACGCGTTCATGAGTGACGAATTGAAGAAGGTTCTTGAGAGGGAAGATATCAAGTTGATCGGTTATCGGGTGATCAGGGATGCGATGAGGAGTTGAAGCGCCAGGGAAACACTCCAGAAGAAACGCGAGGATACCAGCGATTGACGAAGCGGATCTTTTCACCGTATCGAATCTGTCCCATCGGCGCGCATGTGGATCATCAGGGCGGCGTGGCCCTGGGTCGCACGATTCAACCTGGCACAACACTGGACTATGAGGCGCTTGACACGAATGAGATCCACATCACCAGCCAGCAATTTGGCGAAATGAAATTTCATGTCGGTGATCTTGATAGGAGTCATTGGGTACGCTATGTGCAGGCTGCGGCTTGCGTGCTTAATCCAAAACGTGGCATGCGGGCGCACGTACGCGGTTCACTGATCGGGTCGGGATTAAGTTCATCTGCATCTGTGGGGCTCGCCTGTCTGAAGGCACTTGCGGACGTGAACGATATTGAACTTTCAAATGAAGAACTGGTGCATCGGGATTATGAACTCGAATACGGACAACTTGGTTTGAAAAATGGGATTCTCGACCCGCTGACCATCGTGCATGGACAACGAGATGCGCTGCTATTGATGGATACTCGAACTGCCTCCGTTACCCCAATTCTTGATTCACCATGTGTAGACTCAGCGTGGATCATTGCGTATTCTGGTGTCTCGCGCGAACTCACCCAAAGCGGATTCAACGTGCGCGTCCAGGAATGCAGGCAGGCTGCGTCGCTGTTGAAAGATGGAGCAATAATTCTCTCTGATGTGCCACGCGAATTATTTGAAGAAAAGAAAATGACCTTGCCCGAAAACCTGCGAA
Organism: Anaerolineales bacterium; assembly: GCA_031389865.1. GTDB lineage: Bacteria > Chloroflexota > Anaerolineae > Anaerolineales > Villigracilaceae > Defluviilinea. Next base: position 3,614 of record JANMSY010000372.1, read on the forward strand.
AACGAGCAACGCACTTCTTCACCGAAGTGGAACGCGTCCATTTGGGAGCGAAAGCCTGGAAGGAATCAAATCTTGAAAAATTCGGGCAGTTGATGGATCAATCCTGCGAGTCGTCGATTCAGAATTACGGATCGGGCAGTGATATCCTGATCGAACTGCATGAACTGGTCAGCAGTACGAATGGCGTGTACGGCAGTCGCTTCAGCGGCGGTGGGTATGGTGGATGCATCGTCGCGCTGGCAAAAAGGGATCTGGCAGAAAGTACGTGTGCAGAAATTACTGAAACTTTTTTGACACTCCATCCGGAGCTGCCTTCAAACGTTTTTGTGGCCGAAACAGCAGACGGAATCTCCCCTCGCCTTTCCAGAGAGGGGCCGGGGGTGATGTCATGATTCGTTCTGCCATTCTCCTCGCTGCGGGGCGCGGAAAACGTCAACGCCCCTACACCGATGTCACCCCAAAGCCGCTCCTTGAAGTCAATGGGCGCGCCACACTGGACTATGTTCTTACAGCGGCTGCAAAAGCAGGCGTAGGACGGGTCTGTATCGTTACGAATCATCTCGAAGAAAAAATAGTTGATTATGTCGGTGACGGATCACGATGGAAGCTGGACGCATCCTTTGCACATCAAAACGAGCTGCGCGGAAGCGGTGACGCGCTGGTATCCGTGCCGCGCGAATGGAGCCGCGCTGAACCTGTACTGGTTGTCGCGACAGATTACATTTTGGATGAGAATTATTTGCTTGACCTGGCCCAGGCACATGAAAAGTATGGCGCTGATATCACCATGAGCTTGAAGGAATGTACTGCGGAGGAATTGTCATCGCGCTCCAGCGTAGACGTGGATAAAGACTGGCGTGTGCGGCGCATTATCGAAAAGCCAGCGCGCCAGGAGATCATGAGTCCGTATGCGGCTTCGATCATGTTCATCCTGCCTTCTCCCATTTGGGATTATCTACCGAAAATAAAACCGTCTGCCCGCGCTGAGATCGAAATGCAATCTGCTGTGCAGATGATGATCGAAGATGGATATAAGGCGTATGGTGTGCTCCAGGCTGCTCCGCAGGAATGGACGCCAGAATTTACGGAAAAGACGGAGTCTGATTGAATGAAGTATTTTTTGGGAATTGATGTAGGTTCATCCAAAACGCATGCGCTGATCGTTGATGGAACGGGTCAGTGCATTGGGTTTGGAAAAGCGGGTGGAGGCAATCATCAGGGTGTGGGCTATGATGGCCTGGCGAGTGTTCTACAAAAGTCGTTCTCGGGCGCGGGCGAAATGGCAGGCGTGAACGCCGCCCAGATAGTGGCAGCAGGCTTCGGAGTGGCAGGGTACGATTTTCCGTCTGACCGGGAGGGACATTTGCAGGCGATCGCGTCGCTGGGATTATCGTGTCCCGTGGAAGTCGTCAACGATGGCATGAACGGATTGCTCGCAGGCGCAGCGCGCGGGATCGGTGTCAACGTCACGGCAGGGTCCTCCAACAATGCTCGAGGGCGGGGCAAAGATGGGAAAGAGGGACGCATCGTCGGCAATGGGATTGAGTTCGGTGAATTTGGGGGGGCCTATGAAATCGCGGCGCGCGGACTTCAAATGGTGAACTATGCATGGATCAAACGGATCGAGCCGACCGCGCTCACGCAAATTTATATCGAAGCGACGGGCGCAAAAGATGAAGCTGATTTGATGGAGGGGTTATCGAACAGTCAGTATCATCTGGTTCCTTTTCTCGCTGTGAAAGTCATTGAAGCGGCGCGGGAAGGAGATGCCGCTGCCTGTGAAGTGGCGCAATGGTCCGGTGAAGAACTTGGCTGGCTGGCTGTATCGGTGGCGCGTCAGATTGAGATGCAGGATGATGACGTGGAGATCATTCAATCGGGGAGTGTCTTTGAAGCGGGCGAACTCATCATGGAGCCGATGCAGGAAATTGTGATGAAGCATTGCCCGAAGGCAACATTGATTCGACTCGAGGGTCCGCCTGTTGTGGGCGCGGTCATTCTCGGCCTGGAGCAGATCCGCTTCGACGGATACGCGCTGCGCGAGAATATGGTACGCACTGCGAAGGAAATCGTCAGATGAATGTGGGATCTGCAAAATTTTCATGAATCGCAACATGGCCTTCATCCGTCTTTACTATCTATTCTGGCTTGGCGCGGCTGGATTCATTTATCCATTCATCAGCCTGTTTTACAAACAACAGGGGTTGACCGGCACACAAATGGGACTGCTTGGGACCGTTGCCAGCATCATCGGGTTGATCAGCGCGCCATTGATCGGCCGCGTCAGTGACAATGTTTCACATCCGCGGCGGGTGTTGCAGATCTGTCTGATCGGTTCAGCGACACTCTATCTCTTTCTAAGCCAGCAACATGCCTTCGTCTGGATCGCGCTGATCGTCGCATTGGACGCCCTGATCGGCGCACCCATATATCCGCTGTCGGATGCGCAGGCACTCAAACTCGCCAGCAATCAAAAAGAGGGCTACGGGTCGATCAGATTGTGGGGGTCGCTTGGCTGGGCGATCACGGCATTTGTGGGAGGCTGGATCGTTGAACGCACGGGACTTGTTTCCGTCTTCTATGGATATGCCATTTCCTATATCGTTTGCGCTCTGATACTCATAGCGATCACATCGCCCCGGGACTTGACACACAAGAACGATAAGCCGCGTCCAAAACTGAACGTGGTCCTGCAATCCCTCGTACGTGATCGTGCTCTGATCGGGCTGGCTTTTGCCTTTGCCGTGTTCTGGCTGACAGGCAATGGCAAATTTCAGTTTGAATCCCTGTACATGCAACAACTGGGTGCAAGTGAGAGAGTCATCGGACTGGCATATACCTATCCTGCCCTGCTTGAAATTCCCATCATGCTCTGGGGAGACCGTCTCATGCGCAAGCATGGGGCAGCCAGATTGCTCACCAGGGCCCTGCTCATCGAAGCGATTGTGATGAGCATTATTGTGATCCATCCATCACTGGGAAGTATTCTATTCATGCGTCTTGCCAGCAGCCTGTACTATAGTTTTTATGCGATCTCATCCATAGCGTATGCTGCCGAACGTGCACCTGCCGGGCAAAGCGCCACCGTTCTTTCGCTGTATTTTGTGACTCTGGGAGGAATCATAGCTCTCGTCGCCTCTCCCATCAGTGGGATGATCTTCGACCGCATGGGAGCCTATCCCTTATACATTATCGCCATGGTCGGCGCGTTTGGAGCCTGGCTTATCCTATTGTTTACACAAACCCCAATAAACACAAATTCACTGGAGGTATAAAATGTCGGACTTGGCTATTTTAGGTGGATCAAAAACCCGCACAGACCCTTATCCTGAGTGGCCGGTCTGGGATCAGCGCGATATCGACGCAGTGACCGGAGTCATCAAGTCCGGGCAATGGGGTGGATATCCGTATCCGGGACCCAGGACTGCGGAACTGGCAAAACGGTTTGCTGAGATGCAGGGCGGCGGATATGCCGTGCCCATGGCGAATGGAACGGTGACCATGGAAGTTGCATTACGCGCCGCCGGCATCGGCTGGGGCGATGAGGTCATTGTCCCTGCGTATACGTTCCAGGCAACGGCATCTGCGCCGATGGCCGCGGGAGCAATCCCCGTGATCGTGGATGTGGACCCGAACAATTATTGTCTAGACCCGAAAGCCGCGGAAAAGGCGATCACTTCAAAGACGAAAGCGATCATCCCCGTCCATCTTGGCTCGAACATGGCGGATATGGATGCGATAATGACGCTTGCCGAGAAACATAATTTGATCGTCATCGAGGATTGCGCACATGCACACGGCGCCAAATGGAACGGTCGCGGCGCAGGGACTATGGGTCACTTCGGTTCGTTCTCGCTGCAGTCGTCGAAGACGCTTACCACGGGCGAAGGCGGCATCTTGTTGTGCCGCACGCCTGAACTCGCGGCGAAAGCCGCTTCCATCATCGACTGTGGGCGTCCGCATGCGTTGGGTGGCGGCGGCGAGGATGATTCAATGGAGTATCAAGTAGGTGGCAATTTTCGGCTGAGCGAGATCGCTGCCGCGCTGGCGCTGGTCGGCATTGAGCGCTTCCCATCCCAGGCCAAGGAACGCGAAGCGATGGCAGATTACATGGATGAGGCGCTGAGCGAAGTTCCGGGCATCCGTCTGTTGAGACGGGATGCGCGTCATACCACCCGGTCCTTCTACCGTTATATCTTCGCCATCGACCCACAAACATTCGGCATGGAACATGACCTGCTCGCTGGAGCGTTGAATGCCGAGGGCGTGGACTGTTGGACGGGATATGAGGCGATGAACAACTACACATTGTTCCAGCCGCAAAAATCCAGGCTGGCTGTACCCAATGCGTTCCCTGAATATTTCGATTTCCAGAATATGGAACTGCCTGCCGCGCAGCGAGCCTGTGAACACGAAGCAGTATGGCTCGATGAAAGTATCTTCCGCGCCGGGCAAAAAGGCGTGGATGATGCCGTCGCGGCGATCAAGAAGATTCAGGCAAATGCAAAGGAATTGAATGAAGCCGCCGATGAGTTGCGGAAGAAATACGGAAAATAGATCTTTTGGAAACTGCCCCTGCCGGAATGGCAGGGGCAGTTTCCAATTAGCGCGGTATGTGAATAGTTATACAGGAGCTCCGTCAATCCGCGTTGCAGCGGTCAGGAAATCCCAGGCTGGCTCAGCGGCATTGAACATAACCGCGGAGGATAAATCATCAACTGTATAATGAGGCTGCGATGACTATAATTATCCTGAATCAGAGGAGTCCGCTTATGTACCGAACCGACATGTACGAAGGCACCGTTGCCGAAACCGTGACGATGACGGGCGCGAACGGTGACCCAATCAATGCCTATATGGCGCGCCCGCTCGGAGCGGGTCCGTTCCCGGCGATGGTGCTGGCTCATCATATGCCCGGCTGGGATGAGTGGTATCGCGAGGCAACATTCAAATTCGCGCATCATGGATTTGTCACCATCACGCCGAACCTGTATTTCCGCGCGGGGCATGGAACTCCCGAAGATGTCGCGGCAAAGGTGCGTGGTGAGGGTGGAATTCCAGACGATCAGGCTGTCGGGGATCTGACAGGTGCCATGCAACACCTGCGCGGACTCCCGTATGTCAATGGCAAGGTGGGAATCTTCGGCACCTGCTCGGGCGGACGGCACGCGTATCTGGCGGCGTGCCGCGCCAAAGGTTTTGATGCCATCGTCGATTGCTGGGGCGGACGTGTGGTAATGACTCCTGATCAACTCAATCCAAAATTTCCAGTTTCGCCCCTGGATTACACAGAAGATTTGTCCTGTCCCCTATTGGGGATTTTTGGAAATGATGACAGTTCCCCCACGCCTGAACAGGTCAATCAACATGAGGATGAATTAAAGAAATATAACAAGACCTATGAGTTCCACAGGTATGACGGAGCAGGCCATGGATTCTTTTATTATCATGCGGCTGCATATCGTCAGGCACATGCCGTGGATGGCTGGAGGAAGGTCTTTACGTTTTTGGAGAAGTATTTGGCGTAAATTTTGGGACACGGACAACACGGCAGTAACGGATATTGGCTAAATCACGGAAAATCCGTTGAATCAGTGAAAACCATGTCCAAAGGTTGTGAGGAGACTACTCTTGTGCACAATGATCATTGAAAAAATAAAAGTGGACGGCAGCGGGAAAGGGACAAGTGGCTGGTTCAAACTGGAAGGAGCGAATATATCCTACGACCATCCCTTCAACGCGCCGATGGAACATGCCCTGAATATTGACTTCGTCAACGAATCGATGGGACCGTCCGCGCGAGTGGCGGTGGAACTCAGTGAGCAGGCGGCGCGCGACCTGGTGAAGACCATCCTTGCGGTTCTCGAGCAGGCAGATGCCGGTGGGCATTTGGTTGGAAGCCCTCGCGCTGAGCGGAGCGAAGCGTAGTCAAAGCGCGGGCGAATAAAGCTTTTCCTGCTTCAAGAGGAGATTGCTTCCCCAAGGCTCACAATGACATGACTTGTTTATGAAAAACGGAATTCAACTACGGGATGTACTTGATAGCGACCTGCCGATCTTCTTCGAACAGCAAAACGACCCGCAAGCGAACGAGCTGGCAGCCTTCCCCGCCAGGGACCGGGATACGTTCATGGCACACTGGGCCAGAATTTGCGTCAATGAAAATGTTCTCCTTCAAACGATCCTGTACAACGGGCAGGTTGCCGGCAATATGGTTAGCTTCGAAATGGAGGGCCAACGCGAGGTCGGTTACTGGCTTGGCAGGGATTTTTGGGGCAAGGGGATCGCAACCCAGGCGCTACATGAGTTTTTAGGATATGTGAAAACACGTCCGCTTTATGGAGTAGTTGCAAGGCATAATTTCGGGTCACGCAGGGTTCTTGAGAAATGCGGCTTTATATTTTTGCGCGAGGATGGAAATGACATTGTATTGGAGCTAAAGTAATTATTCAGGTTAACATAAATTACCTTATAGATTGTCACCCTGAGCGTAGCGAAGGGTCTCGGTTTTAAGTCGCAGAGATGCTTCGGCTCGCTCAGCATGACATGACCAAGAGTCAACCAATTAAGGTTAAACAGAATAGTAATTCGAAACTTCATCTGCATTTACAAATCACAGACGAAAAGGATTGGGATTAATGCGAATTGCCATTATTGCACTTGGAAGCCGCGGGGATGTTCAGCCATACATCGCTTTGGGAAAAGGGCTGAAAGATGCCGGGCACACCGTGCGCGTGGTCACTCATCCGAACTTCGAATCACTTGTCAATTCGAGTGGGCTGGAGTTCTGGCCCGTGAGAGGCAACGTGCAGGATGTTGCGGAAAGCCCGGAGATGCGGCAGCTTCTGGATAAGGGGAAGTTCGTCGCCATCATGCGGCTCACAATAAGGGAAGCACAACGCGCCGCCGTCCACTGGGCGGAGGATGGTCTGGTTGCGTGCCAGAGCATGGATCTGTTGGTCGCGGGTCTTGGTGGACTCTTTATCGGTTTCTCTCTTGCAGAGAAATTACATCTTCCCTTCATGCAGGCGTATTTGATCCCATTCACACCTACAAAAGATTTTCCTGCCACGGTCCTTCCTCAATCACTGCCGTCGCTGGGCGGTGCTTTTAATCGTTTAACTCATCACTTAACAAGGCAGCTGATGTGGCAGGGATTTCGTTCGGCTGACAACCTGGCGCGGCGACAGGTCCTTGATCTACCCCCTGCTCCTTTCAACGCACCCTATCATTCAACACCCACAAAAGGGTTACCCGTTCTGTATGGATTTAGCCCCTCTGCATTGCCTACACCCTCAGACTGGGGCGCGGATATTCATGTCACAGGCTATTGGTTCCTCGATGCCGAAGGAGACTGGAATCCACCCGCGGAGTTGATCAATTTTTTACAGACCGGTCCTGCTCCGCTGTATATTGGGTTTGGCAGTATAAGCAACCGCAAACCAGAAGAGACAGCTGATCTCGTTCTACAGGCTCTATCCAAAACCGGGCAGCGCGCCATCCTGCTCTCTGGCTGGGGAGGTTTGCATAAGGCCGATTTACCAGACTCAGTCTTCATGATCGACTCGATCCCGCATGCATGGCTGTTCCCGCGAGTGGCCGCGGTCGTACATCATGGGGGTGCAGG
>JANMSY010000435.1:0-5324 GCA_031389865.1 Anaerolineales bacterium
AGGAGGGTGCCTTTCCCGACGAAGCAATCTTACTCCTCAGACGGAAAATTGCTCGAAAATATGAGATTGCTTCGCAAAGAACCCTCGCAATGACGGGTTATGCTGAGGTTAGAATCAAATTCGTGATTTACTGAATTTGATCAAAGAGTTTTGATCTTTAACCATAACGCAGGGATTCGGCTGACTTTTCCCAGCGCGCTCAAAGAGGCGCGACGGGTGAATACATCGTAGTCACTCTTTTCGATCTCATCGAGAATTCCCTGGTAAAAAACAGACGCGGCGCCAATGGCAAGCTGTCCTTCCCTTTCAAGCATTTTCACGCCAGGCCAGGATTCCTCGTACAGCTGACGAGTTCGTTCGATCTGGAATTTCATGAATTGACGCCAGTTATCTGTAATGCGTCCCTCGGCAATATCTGATTCCTGAATTCCATGGAAGGCAAGTTCTTCGCGCGGAAGGTAGAGCCGTCCGCTGCGGTAATCCTCGCCGACATCGCGCAGGATGTTGGTCATCTGCAGTGCGACACCGAGTTTGATGGCATAGGAAACAGATTCGTTGCTGTGAAAACCGACAATGTACATACTCATTAGGCCAACAGTGGAGGCGACCCCGTAGCAATAGGTGGCAAGTTCGTCAAAGGTCTGATAGCGGGCCTGGAACAGGTCACGCGCCACCCCGTCGATCAATTGCAGGGCATAGTGGCGCGGGATATGGTACCGGGTGAGAGTATCAGCCCATGCGGCGGCAACCAGGTCGTGATCTGCGAAGGAAGCGTTTTCCACCATACCGCGCCAGTAGTCCAATTGGGAGTCCCGTTCGTCGTCCAGAGATTCATCGACAATGTCATCCACAGTCCGACAAAATGCATATAAGGCGCGCACAGCACAACGCTTTTCTTCGGGCAAAAGCCCTGACGCAAAGTAAAAAGATTTGCTATGTTCGGCCGTGACCTTTTCTGCCTGCTTATATGCTTTTTGAAGCGCTACATCCCCTGCCCAGTAGGAAAAGAAGGGCCGCGTGTCCGGATGCGGGATGTTCCCCGCCAGGGCGAGAAGTTGGTGTTCCCAATTGGCTTGTACTTGCATGGTGGTCCTCCAGATTTGGTAATATCCCTATTGTACCGATTTCATCCAGATTGTCAAGGTTTTGTAAAGCAATTTGACGAAAAACATTGACAAATACTTGACATTGAATATAATTACACTTGAGACTGTCAGGACAGGAAATACTTACAACCTGACCGTACGAATTTGTTTCATCCATTCGTGGATACTCTAGGAGAAATAACAATGAAACGAACTGCTCTCGTAATTGGTGCCGGCATCGGCGGGATCGCCACCGCTGGCCGCCTGGCAAGAAATGGATATGATGTGACCGTCGTGGAAAAGGAAGCGACTCCGGGCGGCCGCTGCAACCAGATCATCCGTGACGGTCACCGCTTTGACATTGGACCGACGCTTTTTCTCATGCCCGAAATTTGGGAGGAGACCTTTGCCGCGCTCGGCGAAAAGATGAGCGACCATCTCGACCTCAAGCGCATTGACCCCACCTACAAAGTCCATTTCGATGATGGCTTGCAACTGGAATTGACATCCAATCTCGGCGATATGCAGGCCCAGCTTGAAAAAGTGGAAAAGACTGCCTTCACTGGTTTCCTGAATTACATCGCCGAGGGAGGCAAGCACTACAAAATGTCCGTGGAGAAGTTCGTAGGACGTAATTTTTACAACATCTTTGAATATTTCTCAATTAGGAATCTCCCCCTCCTCTTCCAACTCAAGGCCCTGATGAAGCATCACACCAATGTGAGTAAGTACTTTAAAGATGACCGGCTCAAAGCCGCGTTTACCTTCCAGAACATGTACCTGGGATTAAGTCCCTACGATGCACCCGCCACCTATTCACTGCTTCAATATACGGAGCTTGCCGAAGGCGTTTGGTATCCCATGGGCGGCATGTACGCGGGTATCCAGGCACTGACCAGCGTCGCTGAAAAACTCGGTGTGAAGTTCATCTATAATGCGCCGGTGAAGAAGTTGAAGGTGGAAGCTTCGAAAGTCAAGGGTGTTGAGTTGCAGGATGGCCGCGAGTTCATCGCGGATATTTTCGTGGGCAACGCAGACCTTCCTTATATTTACAAGGAATTACTTCCCAGGAATAACGAAGCGAAGAAGCTCGAGAACAAACTTTACACCTGTTCCACGATCATGTTTTACTGGGGCGTGGATAAGGAATACCTGCAGATCGGACATCACAATGTATTTCTGGGAGGCGATTACAAGGCATCCTTCGATCAGATCTTCAATGATCACACGTTGCCTGAGGTTCCGTCCTTTTATGTGCACGCACCTGCGCGCACAGATAAGGCTGCCGCGCCCAACGGGCAGGAAACACTCTATGTCCTTGTCCCTGTTGGACATCTCGACGCGCGCACCGAGCAGGATTGGGATGCAATGGTCAACCGCGCCCGTGAAACTGTATTCACCCGTCTCGCCAAGGAAATGGGCGTAAACGACCTCAGGGAACACATCAAGTTCGAGATCGTGTACCAGCCCAAGGTGTGGAAGGAACGTTTTAATCTCGAAAAGGGAGCCGCATTCGGGCTCAGTCACAATTTCTGGCAGGTAGGTTACCTGCGCCCGCAGAACCGTCACAAGCAGTATAAAAACCTGTATTTCGCCGGCGCGTCCACACATCCTGGCACGGGCCTGCCCATCGTGCTGCTCTCGGCCCGCCTAACAACTGAAAGAATTGTCAAAGAACAAGGTAAAATACCTGAACAAAATCTAGACAATATTCATGTGCAGCGCTCCACACAAAACGTGTAGCCCAAAGGAAAACTATGTTCAGTACAACTCCTGCCTTCAACCTGAAGGTTGTCCTCAAAGAAACGGGTCTCGCCGCCGATACTTTGCGCGCATGGGAGCGCCGCTACGGACTCCCTGTGCCAGATCGAACCTCGGGCGGGCATCGCCTATATTCTCAACGCGACATTGAGACGATCAAGTGGTTGATCAAGCGGCAGGCGGAGGGACTCTCGATCTCGCGCGCGGTGGACTTGTGGAACGAGCAAACCGCCTCCGGCACGGACCCTCTGGCTGGCTCCGATCATGGGACATTTGCCATGGTCCCGGCCGCTTCCGTTCCATTCCAACCCGATACCACCCTCGATTCCATTCGCGCCCGCTGGATCCAGGCATGTATTGATTTCAGCGAATCACATGCAGAGCAGACCTTAAATCAGGCATTCTCCATTTTCCCTGTGGAAGCTGTGTGTATTGAAGTACTGCAAAAAGGCATGTCCGAGATTGGCAACCTCTGGTATCAGAATCGCGCCAGTGTACAACAGGAGCACTTTGCATCGGGCCTTGCCATGCGCAGGCTGGATGCGCTCCTCAACGCATCTCCTGCCCCTACGCGCAACCAGACTGTTCTCGTTGGCTGCCCGCCCGATGAATGGCACACCTTCACGCCATTGCTTCTGTCGCTTCTTCTTCGCCGCCGCGGACTGAACGTCATTTACCTGGGAGCCAATGTTCCCATAGACCAGTTTTCAAATACAGTAAAAGGGGTAAAAGCAAAACTGGTTGTACTCGTTGCACAGCAACTGATGAGCGCTGCAACACTACAACAAACCGCGCTCGCACTGTCAAGCCAGAACATCCCCGTGGGATTTGGCGGACGGATCTTCAGCATTCACCCCGATCTGCCTGACTCTATTTCAGGATATTTTCTTGGGAATGTACTCAAGGCATCCATCGAAGAGATCGAGTTGATCCTGAATAAAAAAGTGAAACCACCTCAACCAAAAGCCGTGTCGCCCATTTATCTTGCAGCGCATCAGGCGTTTGTTTCCAGGCGCAGTCAGATCGACTTGACAGTGAGGCAATTGCTTGAGCCCCTCTCGATTGCACCTGACAACATCAAAACCGGAACTCACTTCCTGGGCGAAAACGTAGCCGCAGCCCTGCAACTCGGTGACATGTCACATGTCTCCACCGAAGTGGACTGGCTTAAGATGCTGCTTCAATTCCATGAAGAGCACCCCCAACAGTTGATCCACTTCATGCAAACCTACTCGCAGGCCGTTAACCAGAATATCAATGGACAGGGAAAGCCAATCTTCGAATGGCTCGCCGCTGAAGTTGATAAGCTCAGGACAGGTTAAAAACTCATGGCCTCCATCTGGTGGATCCGCCGCGACTTAAGATTGACGGATAACCCGACGCTTCATGCCGCGCTTGCGGCTGGATCCGTTATTCCAGGCTTTATCATCGACCCGGCCTTTTCACGTTCATCCCCGCGCCGTACAGATTTTCTCTACGAAGGCCTGCATGCCCTTGACAGGGATTTGCGCCAGCGCAATTCGTATCTCGTTGTGCGGACAGGCAATCCCATTGAAGCGCTGACTCAACTTATGGGTGAAACGAAATCAGAAGTGATCTACGCCGAAGAGGATTTCACTCCCTACGCCAGAAAACGTGACGAAAAAGTAGCGCGGCAACTTCCATTACAGCTCATTCACGGACAAACCGTCCACCATCCCACCGTCGTCTTAAAGCCAGATGGAACACCGTATACCGTTTTCACACCCTATGCAAAAGCCTGGAAGGCAAAGCTTCCATCAGCATTGTCGCTATTTCCTGTACCTGAACTGATCAATACCCCAGTCGGCCTCGCAACCGACCTGCTGCCCGGCTTCAAAGTGAGCCCGCTATTCCCTGCCGGCGAGGCAGAAGCATTGGTCCGCCTGGATGAGTTTCTATACGCGAAGATCTATTCCTACAGCGAAGACCGCAACCGCATGGACCTGGATGGCACATCCTCGCTCTCACCGTATCTGCATTTTGGGATGCTCGGGCTGAGACAGGCTGTCCATCACGCGCGCCAGGCCACCGTCAACGCGCGAGGTGAGGCGTCGAAACGCAGCGCAGAGGTCTGGTTGAATGAGTTGATCTGGCGCGAGTTTTATATCCAGATTATGTTCCACTTCCCCTATGTCAGTAAGACAGCGTTCAATCGCTCACTGGCAAATATTGCATGGCGCAATGACGAGTCTGAATTCAGGGCATGGAAAAATGGACAGACGGGTGTACCGATTGTGGACGCCGCAATGCGCCAGCTCAAGGAGATCGGCTGGATGCACAACCGTGCGCGCATGATCGTTGCATCGTACCTGGTCAAGGATCTGTTGATCGACTGGCGCTGGGGTGAAAAATATTTTATGGATGAGTTGCTGGATGGCGACCACGCCGCGAACAATGGCGGCTGGCAATGGACGGCCGGCACAGGCACAGATGCGGCGCCCTACTTCCGCATCTTCA
>JANMSY010000498.1:0-4524 GCA_031389865.1 Anaerolineales bacterium
GTCAAGTTCCACGAGAGTCAATGCTTCTTCAAAATATGGACCCTGTGCCAGCAGTTCCCCAGTCGGGTCATTGACCGTCGCACCACCCCAGAAATGTAACCCATCTTCATACCCCACCCGATTGCAATGTGCTACGAAGGAAGTAAACATGCTGGCGTAAGCCTTGCTGACGCGTTCCACCCAGCGCGCGGACTCAAGTTTCTCACGGTCGTTCAGACCGCGTCCAGGCGAAGCGGATGAAAAAAGCATGATATCCGCACCGTCCAGCCAGAGCAAATAGGGAGGCGATGCGTGCCAGAAATCCTCACAGATCAGCAGGCCCACCCGTCCAAAACGGGTATCGAAGGATTGGATCGAGTCGCCCCACGCGAAGAAACGCCCCTCGTCGAACAGTCCGTACGTGGGCAGGTAGACCTTATGATGAACGTGCAGCACGCGTCCGCCTGAAAGATATGCGGAGGCAATGTAAAAGCGGTGTCGAGAGTCCTCGTCTACGAAGCCAACCACAAGGTCCAGATCGCGACTCGCCTGGAGGAGTTGCCTGAAAACAGGATCATCCTCCGTGGGTTTGTGTGCAACCGTGGCAACGAGATCCTGCAAGACATATCCTGTTAATGATAATTCGGGGAAGACCAGCAAATCTGCTTTTTGCTCTTTCGCTTGTTGGATGTAATTCAGATGTTTTTCGAGATTGGATTCAACATCCCCCAATTTTGTGGCGATTTGTGCGAGACCAAGATTGAGTTTCATTAACAGAATCTTACCATTAAAATATAGACCCCAAAGGTCTGAGGGATCTTCAAGGTACGCTAAAACTCCGGGTTTTGGTATGGCATCTTAAGCTTGTACTACCTAGCGGGAAGGGAGGGATTCGAACCCTCGGTGGACCGAAGCCCACAACGGTTTTCGAGACCGTCCCATTCAACCACTCTGGCACCTTCCCAGTGCAGTCTTGTTGCGTCACGTGATGTGAATAGCGGCGAGATTATAACCTAAATTTCCACGCTCGAATGCAGCTCGGGATAGTACACATCATGCATATTCTGAACCTTTAGCTTTTCAGTCAGCGCTGCCGCAGGGCCGGCTTCCCCGTGCACAAGAAAAATCTTCTTAACGGTACTTTTGACATTCACTGCGTATTTCGTTAGCAAATCCTGCCCGGCATGCCCGGATAACCCGCCAATCGTGGCGATCTCTGCATTGACCGTGTAGGGCTCACCAAAAATCTTGATCTGCTTTTCACGATCGGCAAGCCGCCGTCCCAGGGTATGCGGAGCCTGCCAGGAAACAATACAGACTGTGTTTTTCGGATCCTCTATATTATTTTTGAGATGATGCAGAATGCGTCCTGTCTCTGCCATGCCCGAAGCCGAAATAATCACCATCGGGTCGTTGCGCAGGTTCAGCGCTTTCGATTCCTCAGCGGACTGAACGTAGGTCAGCAGCTTGAAATCCAAAGCCGGGTGCTGGGCCTGCTGCACAAACCAGCGCGTTTCCTTATCAAAACATTCAGGGTGTTTTTTGAATATATTCGAGGCATTGACCGCAAGCGGGCTGTCTACAAAGACCGGCACAGGCGGAACATCATTGGCAAACATCATCATGTTGAGATGATAGACCAGTTCCTGGGTGCGTCCCACTGCGAAGGCGGGGATGATCACCTTGCCACCGCGTTTCACTGTGCGCGAGACGACATCCTCAAACTCTTTAAAGGCAAGGCTGGGGTCTGCATGCGGCTTATCGCCATAGGTGGATTCCATCAAAAGATAATCGACGTTCTCAGGCAAAACAGGATCTCGCAACAATGGCAGTTTATAACGGCCAATATCTCCTGAAAACCAAAACCGGATCTTTCGCCCCTTTTCTTCAATCTCCAGAGAGACAGCCGCAGACCCTAATATATGTCCTGCTTCGATAAAACGGGCAACGACTCCGGGCACAGGAACAAAAGGCTCGTCATAGTCCACCGGGTGAAAAAGTTGCGCCGTGCGCTCGGCATCACGTTCCGTATATAAAGGCTCGATCGCCTCTTCATCACGCGCCAGACGCTTCTTATTAACATACTCCGCATCTGATTCCTGGATGCGGCCTGAATCGGCAATCATGATCGTCGCCAGGTCAACTGTGGCATGCGTGGCATAGATCGGTCCGTCATAACCGTTTTTTACAAGATTGGGCAGGTTGCCCGCATGATCAATATGTGCATGGGAGAGAATTACTGCGTCCACTTTGCGGGGGTCATGGGAGAAGTTTAGATTTCGCTCGTAGGTCTCAGCTCGCCGCCCCTGGTACAGCCCACAATCCAGCAGAAGACGATGCCCGTTGATCTCCAGTAAGTGCTGGCTACCGGTGACAGTCTGAGCTGCACCATGAAAATTGATCCGCATTTCAACCTCCGAGGATTTTCAAAATTTTTGTTCCATACTGTTGGAAGCGCCAGGGCGAATCGCCGAGGATCAACTTTAACTCATCCATACTCTTTGGGGTATTTTCCGCCAATGGATTGAGATAAACTTTTGGAAGGATAACGTCCGACTCAACGCCAGCTTCCTTTGCGATGGTCTTTCTCCAATTTTTGAGTTTCTCCAGCCGCCTCAGCATCGCTTCACTCGGACGCCGGGCCACTTCCCGTGTAACCAGCGGAGCTCCGACCCCGCGCCGTGCTGCAGCCAGGATCTCGCCTCCCCACAACCGGATCTGTTTCGAACTTAGACCAATACCTGCCAGGTCAACATCCTTTTCAGGCAGGTTGCGCGCAATGGAGAGCAAGGTGTCGTCATCCAACACTTTGAACGGCGGACGATCCATCTGTTCCGCGATCCGATCACGGAAACCGCACAACTCACCCAGTATCGTCAATTCACGAGTGGACACGTCCTTGCGCGCGCTGAACCGTCGCCACGAGGCGCCGTTCACTTTTTCCCTGGGAAGTTCAACTTTACAGGCACGAGCAAAATCCTCACATGCCAGCTGCAATCGGCCTTTGTGCTCCAGTTCCTTTTCGAGGATGTCACGTAACTGGAAAAGATAATGGGTATCGAAACGGGCATAATCAATCTGAGCGGCGGTTAGTGGCCTTGCACCCCAATCCGCTTTTTGGTGGCGCTTATCCACCTTTATGTTCAATTTTTCGGCAAGCATGTTATCAAGCCCCACAAACGGGTAGCCGAGCACGCGCGCCGCATACATGGTATCGAAAAGGTTCGTAAATTCAAAACCAAAATCACGTTTCAAACAGAGCAGGTCATACTCTGCGGCATGGAATATCTTTTCGATCTTTGGGTTGCTGAAAAGTGGAGCCAGCGCACTCAAATCTTCGAAGACAAATGGATCCAGGATGTAATCGGTTTGGGGCGTTGAAAACTGTGCGAGACACACCTGCTCACGATAGGCATGCAAGCTGTTCGATTCAGTGTCCACTGCTATGCAGGGTTGTACCGATAAATCTGCAACCATATTGTTGAATGAGGCGGGCCGATCAACCCAGATCGGTGGCGGTAATAGTTCAGAAGTCATCAGTGGTCATTATATCCCACTACCGTAAAGCAACAACAATTTATCCCCGCTACGTCTTCTTCGTGTTACCTGATTAATATCTTTTCCATCACCAGCCCATCTTCCCCATCGTTATAATATTTTTTCCAGAGCTCCACGGTTCGATAGCCCTCTTTTTGGTACAGCGAGATGGCGCGATCATTCGATGTGCGGACCGTCAGCTTCGAGCGGGGGAATTGCATCTGCTGTTCACAGGCACGCAACAGGGCGCGCCCGATGCCGCGTCCCTGATAGAGTGGATCCACCCCGAGCGTAGCGATCCAGGCCACGCCTTCGGCTGGACGCGGGTCGCTGGCGATGAATCCCACCATTTCGTTATCCTGCACTGCCTTCAAACGGATCACGTCCGACCAGCTCAAGACAGCTACAAGGTCAAAAATGGACCAGGCATCCTTTTCAAAACAGGCACTCTCAAGGCGTCGCAGGGCCCCCAGATCTCGCAGGCTTGCAATTTGAATTTCCATACCTGCAGAATTGTATCAACAAAAAAAGCAGAAAGCGGAAAAAATATTTCCGCTTTCTGCTTGATGGTAATTCTATTAACCGGTTTACTTCTTGTTGAGGAAGCCATCCAGCATGCTTGTGAACTCCATCGGGAAGATATATTTCGTGGATGGGCTCGAGCCAAGGGCTTTAAGCGTTTCAAAATACTGGAGCGTCATCGTTCTCTGATCCACATTCTTGGCGGCATTGAAGATTGCATCAAGAGCCAGGGCAAAGCCCTCCGCCCGTAATGATTGTGCCTGGCGTTCACCCTCTGCTCGCAGGATGTTGGACTCACGTTCGCCTTGAGCCGACAGGATCGCAGCCTGCTTCGTACCTTCGGCACGGTTGATCGCGGCCTGCTGGTCACCCATTGATTCGGTTACCAGGGCACGGCGGATACGCTCGGCGGACATCTGGCGGTTCATCGCATCCTGCACTTCGCGTGGTGGGATGATCTCGCGGATCTCCACGTTGGTTACTTTC
>JANMSY010000514.1:0-5041 GCA_031389865.1 Anaerolineales bacterium
AATGGGCCAAGGCTGGGATGGGGCTGTGTTAGAATCTTTCTCCGTGACCGAGAAGCCCATCTTAATACTTGCATCCAACTCACCGCGTCGCCGCCAACTGCTTGCCCTTGCGGGTTTGTCTTTTGTCGTTTCGGCCGCAGATGTGGATGAAAGCACGCGGCCGAACGAATCGCCTGCCGATTACGTCTTACGGCTTGCTGAAACAAAGGCACGCGCCATTCGAGCGGATGCCGATCAAATCGTGCTCGCGGCGGATACAACCGTTGTGGATGGGTCGGATATTTTGGGCAAACCGGCGGATGCCGCAGAAGCCACCACCATGCTCAAACGCCTGCGCGGACATGCGCATCAGGTCTACACCGGGGTTGTCCTGCTTCGTCGAAGCGATGGACTCCTCCTGAAGGATCTGTGCGTTACAGACGTGCCCATGCGTGCCTACACAGATGATGAGATCCGTGCCTACGTGGCAACTGGCGACCCGCTCGACAAGGCTGGCGCATACGCCATCCAGCATCCGCAGTTCAACCCCGTGGCCCGCATGGACGGTTGTTATGCCGGCGTAATGGGACTTCCCATGTGCCTCGTAACCCGCATGCTGCACGAAATGGGCATTGCAGTAAATACCGATGTACCAAAAAGCTGTCAGAGTTTGTTGGCATATAAATGTTCGGTCTGCATAAAATTATCAAGTGGAGAGATGTAGAGGAACCATGTCGCAGCGACATGCAATCCTCGAAAGGGTACACATGAAGTTTCTTCGTTGGCTACATATCATCGTCATCCTGATTTTTCTGAGCGGCTGTGGTTCCCCTGGGGGAATTGGTGGTTCGATCTTTCCCACTGATACACCGCTGCCACCGCCGCCCGTCACAGTTGAATCTGCGCCCAGTGTGGACGCGGCGCTTACAGCGTATCTCGATGCCTTTAAAGCAGACAACTACAATGCCATGTATGCATTACTCAGCAAGGTCTCACAGGATGCCATCACCCTGGAGGATTTCGCTTTGCGTAATCGCGACGCGCTCAATACAATGAGCGCCGGCTCCCTTGATTATCAAGTACTTTCATCATTGGTAAACCCATATTCCTCTGAAATTTCCTACAGCATCACATATCACACCGCTCTGGTCGGTGAACTTCAACGCGATATGGTGGCTCGGTTCGCACTCGAAAACAACGAATGGAAATTGCTGTGGGATGCTGCTCTGATCCTCCCCGAACTGGCAGGTGGAAATGTTTTGAGCATGGATTACAACGTCCCTTCACGCGGCAACATATATGACCGCGATGGTAATGTGCTTGCGGCACAGTCTGATGTATATGCGTTCAGCATCATGCCGGGCGCGGTCACGGATGACAGCCGGGATACTCTTGTTTCAGAAGTATGGCGCTTGTGCGGCAACAGCCCCGAACAGCTTGCAGAGGAAATCTTCAATACGCCCGCCCAGTTCCCCATTCCACTTTGTGAGGCCTCCGCAGAGGAATCGGAGCGGATCCGTTCCATTAATCCCAGCGGTTTGGAATGGACTCCCTACAACTCACGCTATTATTTTCAACAGGGCGTTGGCTCAAATTTTGTCGGCTATACCAAGTTCATCAGTCCGGAAGAATTGGATGAATACCGGCGCCTCGGCTATAGGGGCAGTGAACTCATAGGTGCAACAGGCATCGAAGCATGGGCAGAGGATTACCTCGCCGGACAACACGGTGGCACGCTCTACGTGATCAACCCAGCCACCAATGAAATTGTGACTCGCGTGGGCGAGAGCGCGGCCAAAGCCGCGGACTCGGTCTATCTCACCATTGACCGCGATCTGCAGAGAAATGCAGAGCAGGCGATATTCGGTTTTAGCGGTGCCGTTGTGGTGCTGGAGCGCGATACCGGACGTGTACTGGCCATGGCATCCTCCCCGGGGTTTGATTCCAATATGTTTTCGGCAGGCAACCCCAATGGAGGAGCCCTATACGCAAACTTAAGTCAGAATTCCCCTCTTCTCAACCGCGCCGCACAGGGACAATATCCGCTCGGCTCAGTGTTCAAGATCATCACCATGGCTGCCGGCATGGAGAGCGGCTTATACACCCCTGAAACGGTCTATGATTGCCAATATGATTGGGTGGGATTATCTGATCAGGTCCGCCATGATTGGACATGGCAGCACTGCCAGGATAGGCTTGCATCTGGCAGGGAATGTAATTCATCGGATAGCATACCATCCGGCCCATTAACTCTGCCGGAAGGCTTGATGCGTTCCTGCAACCCATACTTCTATGATATCGGCTATACCCTGTATCAAAATAACCGCCCCAACGACATCGCAAATATGGCGCGTGCATTCGGCCTGGGCAGTGCAACAGGCATTGAGCAAATCCAGGAGGAAGCAGGGCGGATCGTTGATCCCCCATCTCCAATTGATGTGGTCAATCAAGCCATCGGTCAGGGTGAGGTGCAGGTCACGCCGTTGCAGGTGGCGCGTTTTATTGCCGCGCTGGGCAATGGCGGCACGCTGTATCGTCCACAACTCGTGGAGAAGATCGAACCTGTCGAAGGAGGCGACCCCGTTTTGGTCTTCCAACCTGAAAGCCAGGGAACTCTGCCCATTCAGCCTTTTCGTATGGAAATTATTCAGCAGGCAATGATCAGTGTCGTATCTGATCAGCGCGGTACGGCCAATTTTCGCCTGCGCGGTATGTCGATACCGGTGGCAGGCAAAACCGGGACAGCAGAGTCCGGTTCTGGTGACCCACATGCCTGGTTCGCAGGTTACACCCTGGCAGGTGAATCAACCGGCTTGGCCAATATTGCGATCGCGGTCATTCTCGAAAATCAAGGTGAAGGTTCCGATTGGGCTGCGCCTGTGTTCAAGCGGATTATCGAATCCTATTACACCGGCAGACCGCAGACCCTGTATTGGTTTGAGTCCAGTTTTGGTGTGACCGCCACACCGACGCCATTTGGCGGCATCCCAACCGAAACACCGCAACCACAATAACTTCGTGCCTTCCACGGCTAAAAAAGGAAATATTTGTCAATCGAACAATCGTTACAAGGTCAGATCATCAAAGCCCAGTCTGGTTTCTTTACAGTGAAAACCGGGCAGGGCTTTGTTGTCTGTCAATTGCGCGGCAAGCTAAAACAGGGACGCGCGCTGGGAGATATTGCAGCTGTTGGCGACAGGGTTCAGATCACGTTGTTAACGGATGGAAGCGGGGCGATCGAGGAGGTCGAAGAGCGGAAGCGGGCCATCGTGCGGCTGGACCCGAGGCCGCAGGGCGAGTATCAACAGATACTGCTGGCGAATCCCGATCAGGCAGTGTTCGTCTTTTCGTGCGCAAATCCAGATCCCCGACTCAAAATGCTCGACCGTTATCTGGTGATTGCCGAAAAACAAAAGGTTCCCTCCATCGTTGTCGCTAATAAAATTGACCTTGTGGATGACCCGAAAAAAATGTTCGGCGTATATGAGTCGATCGGGTATCGTGTGCTCTATACGTCAACCAAATTAAATGCCGGGCTCGATGAGCTAAAGGAAGTGTTGGCGGGCAAATTGAGTGCACTCGCAGGGCCGAGTGGCGTGGGAAAGTCAAGTTTATTAAATAAAATTCAACCGGGACTTGGGCTGGCGGTGAACGAGATCAGTACGGCGATGAATAAAGGTAAACATACCACTGTGACGCGCCAGATGTTCCCGTTGGAGGGCGGCGGTTATGTTGCCGATACACCAGGCTGGAAATCGCTGGCACTCTGGGATACCGAGCCTGAGGAACTGGAGGCGTACTTCCCGGAATTACGGGACCTCGTGCAGCACTGTCAGTTCAGCGATTGCACGCATACGCATGAGCCGCAATGCGCGGTGTTGGACGCGGTCAAAGACGGACGCGTGCATCCGAAACGGTACGACTCGTATTTACGCTTGCGAGCGGGGATGGATTAGTAAGGAGCAATGACAAATAACTGGAATTTGATCGGCCACGAGTGGGCAGTGGACATGTTGAAGAAGCATGTCATCCGTGGGACAACGCGTCATGCCTATCTTTTCGCGGGTCCCCCGGGGCTGGGCCGCCGTACCCTGGCATTGCGCTTCGCCCAGGCATTGAACTGTCAAACCCCTGTGGAGGAAGGGATCCCATGTGGAGAGTGCCGCGATTGCAAACAGATCGCAGCCATGCAGCACCCGGACTTTCGTTTGATAGAGCCTACAATTAAGGATCCTGATAATCCTAAAGAATTTATTCCTGGACCCAACGGTGAAATTCGTATTCAACAAATTCGAGAGTTGCAAAAAACAATCAATCTGAAGCCATTTCAAGCCCACTACCGGCTGTTCGTTTTTCTGCGATTCCACCAGGCATCTGTGGAAGCATCCAATGCCTTGTTAAAGACATTAGAAGAAGCGCCCTCGTACGCCGTCCTGATCCTGACCGCCGATAACCCTGAACAATTATTGCCAACCATTGTTTCCCGCTGTGAAGTGTTAAGGCTTCGCCCGCTTAAGGTGGACCAGGTTCAAATGGCACTGGAAGAAAAGGGATTCGAGACGAATCACGCGAGGTTGATCGCCCACATTTCAGGTGGAAGGTTTGGGTACGCCCTGCATCTTCTTGAAAGCCCGTCCCTGCTTGTGGAGCGGGATGAACGCTTGAATGACCTGCAAAGCCTGATCGCTGCCTCGCGCGTGGAAAAGTTTGCCTATGCAGATAAATTGTCAAAGGACAGGGATTCTATGCGGCAGGTGATCCTGATCTGGCTCTCGTACTGGCGCGACGTAATGCTGCGGGCCGCGCAGGCAGAAACTCCACTGGTGAATGTGGACCGCAACCTCGAAATCGAGGATATTGCCAGCCGCATGGATCTCTCCTCTGCACGGTCGATGGTCAGTGGGCTTGAGAATGCGCTCGAAAAAATGGACAGGAACGTAAATACCAAACTGCTGGCTGAAGTATTGTTACTGGATCTGCCGAAGATATGGGAGTGAACATGCCTGAATCCCCTCTCGCAAAAAAGATGAAACTTAAACCTGGTTCACGTGCCATAGTTATT
>JANMSY010000532.1:0-1651 GCA_031389865.1 Anaerolineales bacterium
GTCACAGTGGATGAAAATCCAATTGAGTTAACTGCCATCGAATTCGATCTATTGAAAGCGCTGGCTGAAAATCGCGGACGTGTTTTATCGCGCGAGCAATTGCTTGAAAAAGTGTGGGGCGGAGAATACTTCGGTGAAATACGCGTGGTGGATGTACATCTGGGGCACGTCCGCCAAAAATTGGGACGCGAGGATTTGATCGCCACGGTGCGCAGTGTGGGCTATCGCTTTGAAGATGAACCGCTTTAAGTAGTCGTTCGTAAGTTTTTAGAATAAATCTGGCGCACTCAACCAGCCATTTTCGACAATGGGGATGTCACCAAGGACAAAGGTTTATAAAATTACTTTCGACTGACCACTTAGATATTGTGAGGAATTATGACCGACTACTTCCGCCGTCATTTAGGCGCAAAACTTCTTCTTTCTTATCTCGCCATTATCGTTGTAGGTGTGGCAGTGCTGATCCTCGCCAGTCAGTTCATCCTGCCGACATCTTTTAATCGTCACATGAGCGGAATGGGAAATGGAATGGGCATGGAAATGGGAAACCAGGGCTTTGGAAATTCTGACTCCATGCCAGAGTTATATGCTGATTTCCGCGCCAGTTTCAATGAAGCTCTCACCTATGCCGCAGTAGCGGCCGTGCTCGTAGCGTTCGTACTCAGTTTGTTCTTCAGCCGCAATGTCATTACACCTGTGCGTGCCATGTCTCAAGCCACACAACGAATTGCAAATGGACGCTATGACGAACGTGTGCAAGTGAATGGCACAGATGAGCTTTCGCAACTTGCCGTGCGTTTTAATCAAATGGCTGAAAAACTGGATCAAATTGAATCCATGCGCCGTCGCCTCATTGGCGATGTCAGTCACGAACTCCGTACGCCGCTGACTGCCATCAAAGGCTCAATGGAAGGTTTGATGGATGGCATTCTGCCTGCAAATCATGAAACCTATCAACAAATTCACACTGAGGCAGATCGCCTCAATCATCTTGTGGACGACTTGCAGGAACTCAGCCGCGTTGAGGCACACTCGCATGAATTGGATTTTCAACCTGTGGATGTTTCTTCTCTCGTGCAGACTGTGACCAAACGGCTCGCGCCACAAGCTGAATTTAAACGCATCACTCTGGACCTCGAACTGGCTCCTGACCTTCCGCATATCCTCGCTGACGAAGACCGCGCAACCCAGGTGCTTACGAATCTCACAGGCAATGCCTTGCAATACACACCAGAAGGCGGCAGGATAATCATTTCCGCGAAACGAATTAGTAATGAAGTCCAAATCGCTGTTCGCGATACGGGTATTGGAATTCCATCTGAACATCTGACCAACATCTTCGATCGCTTTTACCGCGTGGATAAATCCCGTTCACGTCAGGCTGGCGGCGGAAGCGGCATCGGCTTGACGATTGCACGCGCCCTCATCGAAGCACATGGCGGACGCATCTGGGCGGAATCCGCTGGCGAGGGAAAGGGAAGCACATTCACTTTCGCCCTGCCCATTACAAAATAGAAACAGCGTCGCATTATAAATATGCGACGCTGTTTTGATTCATCATTTTATCTAGGGGATCCAGTTTGACAACACGTTCACAACCAAATCAGGATTTGCAGGGTCGTTCGTTTTGAGATGAATCCCAAAGTTGTGC
>JANMSY010000511.1:0-4220 GCA_031389865.1 Anaerolineales bacterium
AAGACCAACAACAGCGCAGGAAAATATTCGAGCAAGCATGAATGGATTTTATCAGACTTCGGAAGGCTACCTGGTTCGTTCTAAATTATGGAGTCTTCCAAAAGACTTCTGAAGTCTTTAATCTCTGTTAAATGTAAACAGCGCGGACATTAGTCCGCGCTGTTTTATGCTTTTGCTTTCCTAATCTAAAAGCGACTGGGGTATATTACCGCCGTTCGCAGCAATCTTCTTTAGCACTTCTTTGTGAAGCCAGACGTTCATTTTTGCAGAGTCGCTCATCAGATCGGCGGGACAGTTAAGCTCTTTCGCCAGTTCATTACGCGCCTCGCGGCTGCTATCAATGTCGAGCAGTTTGAGCAAGTCCACAATGGAGACTTTCCAATTGAGATCTTTTCCTTTGGAAAGGTCTTCCAGCTTTTTGACCACATCCACTTCCGAAATTGCTCTCGGGGCGACGTGCGTAGCGACGTGGTCATCCTTCTGCCTCTCTGTGGTGGGTTTCGGCTTTGCGCCTCCTCCAGCCGATCCAAATTCTGGTGGTTTTGCAGCGGGTGGCTTTGCAGCAGGTTGATCTTTCTTGCGGAGTCCTAGTTTTTCGAGAATTGTATTGAAGAAACCCATGGTAAATCTCCTTTTAATGATTTGGTATGAAGGTGGATAAGACTGCTTGACTACAGATCATGCTTGAAAATCAACAAGCTTGTTATAACCTGATATCCTCAGCAGTACCTGAACAGGACTTTCGCATGACAGCGAAATTCAGTAGAACAAACCGCCAAAACACAAAATTTAGATCCGCTTTTTGCGTAATTTTAAAGTATTGGCGAATGAAGCAAAAGTCCTAACTAATCATATAGCAAATGCACCCTGTCCACATCCATCGGTCGGGGAGAGTTTATCTCCGCCAGTTGGGGGAGACGCGGATATTTGGCCTCAAGCGGATGGGAATGAAAGCAAGGGGCGCGGGGGTCCACGACTTTCTTACTTCCGCTTGTTATGGTGGAGGAATATAGGGTTATTTCCTTGCTTGTGCGTCAGTGGACTGTTGCAATTGCGATCACACGGTTTTTCTGCGGGTCGGTCACTTTCTGGGAATCATAAAAGCCGAGCCATTTCACAGGCCCGGCTTTTATTTATTTTACCTGGTGACGATTATGGTTTCAGGCCAAATTGTACTGTCACCGTTTGTCCATTATACGGAATTGTAACTGTGATGAGATATGTTGCGGAAGGATCAGGCAGAGGCTTTGTCGCCAGGTTGTAGATGTATTGGTTCGTGCTAAAACGCATCACACCTGTTGTATCCGCCGCGCTAGTGGAGATGGGTTCGTTGATCGCCAGGCCCGGGGTTGATCCTGAAATCATGGTCAACTTGATGGTAGGAGCAAGGTTCGCAGGAATTGAACCGTCGCAATCTGTGAACCTGATCTTAACCGGGATGGTGCTATTGTATTTGAATACACTTGTGCCATCGCTATTGATGGGTGGCAGGAAACCGCTGGTGTTGAAGTTCACCGTCACCGTTGCAGTTTTCGTGCCTATGCCGCCATCATCATCTGTCACTGTTACTGTCGCGGTATAGATTCCAGCTAGAGCATACGTATGTTGGAGCGAGAAGGGGCTGGTGGCCGGGTCAACGGTTTGTGTATTTCCGTCGCCCCAGTTGATCAGAGCATTGTGCGTATCTGCCGCCGCCGGATCGGTGAACGAGACATTGAGGGTGGAATTGTTCGGGCCGCAGCTGACACTGTTCGACCCAAACGAAGCGTTTACGGTTGGAACAACGTTGAGAACGTTAACGGCCGCTGTGCTCACAGCAAAGAGACCACCGGTATCGGTCGCCCGCACCTTGATGGTGTAACTGCTCGGACCATCCAATAAAGCCGCAGAGAATGTGACGGTTTGCCCGGATGTTTCGAATGAGCCATTGTTGTCGAGATCCCATTCATAGGTGAGCGTATCGCCATTCGGATCGGAGCCACTGGCGGTGACAGAGACCGAGCCGCCTTCATTTACCGAATAAGGTCCGCCCGCATCCACTGTTGGAGGTGCGTTGGGAACAAGACCAACCACAACAGGGTCGTGATCGGAAGTGCGGTAGGGGTTCACTTGGTAGAGCGCATCCTGTGCAGCAGGCTTGAAGGAGGTGTCGTAATCCAGCACATCGGGTTCATCGGAGTTGATGTGCCAATCCGCGGCGCCGGTGATCTGCGACATCATACTTGCACTCGCGAGCGCATGGTCGAGATAACCAGCCTGCCCATCGAAGGTGTAGGAGTAGGCAAAAGCGCCATGGAAGTGAGAAATCAAGTTGGTGAAGTCATCGTTCGTGCCCACGGTGTCATCGGAACCGGCTTTGATCTCATCAATTGTATCTTCCTGGGCATAGGCGTTCAGATCGCCCATAATCATGAAGTCGGGGTCGCCGCTGCTGGTTGGGTCGGTGGCAAGCCAATCCACCAGGGCTTCTGCGGCAGCTCGGCGGGTCTGGCTGCAATTGCCCTGACCATCGAGGAGATCGGGGTCACCGACATCGGTACAAGCAGACCCCTTAGATTTGAGATGATTAACAACTACCGTGAAGCGCGCGCCGGTGGCATTGACTTCGAAGGTCTGCGCCAGCGACGGGCGGCTCTTGGTGTCAATGAAGCGCGAATCGACAGCCGTTGTGAGCAACTTGAAGGTTCCGACCGGTGTAACGACCGAAGGTCTGTAAATCAGACCCACTTTGATCGCGTCCGTGCCGATGGTGCCGGTATTGATGTAAGCATAGCCCGGCAAGCCAGAGACAATACTATCCATCGGTTCAACTCCGGTTGAGTTTTCCAACTCATTCAAGCCGATGATGTCAGCATTGAGACCCGAAAGCGCTGTGAGAAGTTTGTCGTGCTGGCGGGTGAATTCATCCGTCTGGTTACTATCCCAACCGCGGCATTCAAGGCTATTAGCCGGACCACACTTGTTGTCCAGCGGGTCGCCTGTTGGATAATTTGCCGTGACGAAGAAATTGAGTGTGTTCATCGCGGCCACGCGGATGGTGCCGCCCACGGGTTCGGGTGAAGCCGGGCGTGGGTTTACAGCGGTGTAGTTTGCCGGCCCTGTTGGGATAATGCGATACAGGCTGAATTCGAAGCCAAGCACACCAACCGCATTCTGGACAGTGTCGCCGCCGCGGAAGAGGTTGCTGAGCGAGAACGGGAGTCCGTTCGGGTGGCGCAGTGTGGGTGGGTTTTGTGCACTCTGTATGTCGTCAAGCGTGATGCGACTCAGGTTGTTGGCGGCGGTGCGGGCATTTGCCGCTGTGCCAGGTTCGTCAATAGATGTGCCATTGAAGGGGCGGGTTTCGCCAGCCAGCGGCTGGGCAAGCACGATTTCCCCGAAGCGGTCATAGTTGAAATATTCTGCAATGACCAGCGCCTGAGGGAAGCGGACGAGCATGCCTTCGAAACGCTCCGGATAAGCTGCATTGGTAAAGGGCATGAATACATCTGTTGCCGCGATGCTTCCATTTCCGCAGTTGACGATGTTAGACGCTATCACAGGGGATGAGTTACTGTTCGAGCCATTGAGGGTAGTCTGGTTAAATCGCTCGCGGGCAAAGCCGGTCACGTACACAACCTGACCAATATTCACAAGATTGGTAGCGCCGGTGAATACAAAGATGCCATCAGAAGTGGCTGGATCGCCATCGCCGGTCAAATCTTGAATGTAGAAACCTGATGCGGCGGCAGTCCCTTCGAAATCACCCATCACAACACCCTTGGTCGTGACTGTGCCGGTAATCGCCGCAGCAAGTCCAATGCCTTGGATGTTATAGATTGGCGTAAATGTTTGAGCGCAGGCATCGAAGGTGGTGAAATCAACAATGAAGTCAAACGATATATTGTTTGGGGGATCATTGCTATCCTGATCGCTGACTTGCGCGGCAAGTACTGTGAAAGTACATAGTTCACCTGGTGAGAAATCAGTCGATGGGTTGACCACAAACGATGTAGGACCTCCAGACACAGTTGCGGCATGTGAACCACTTACCGCACACGAGAGTGTGAACCACGAACCTGAAACATTCACTGTTTCGGAGAAGTTGACCGTAATGTTTGAACTTACAGCAACGTTCGTCGCGTTGTCTGCAGGAACAGTGCTCGCGACTGTAGGAGCGGCATCGGGACCAATCGTGGTGAAACTGGCGATGTAATCTGCCGCCATATTGCCTGGCGGGT
>JANMSY010000547.1:0-5405 GCA_031389865.1 Anaerolineales bacterium
CATAACCCGTCATTGCGAGGGTTCTTTGCGAAGCAATCTCATATTTTCGAGCAATTTTCCGTCTGAGGAGTAAGATTGCTTCGTCGGGAAAGGCACCCTCCTCGCAATGACGGTAAAACCTGTGATTTACTGAAATTACACAAAATGGGCAGACTCACGATCAAGTCTGCCCATTTTGCATCTGTCCCGATGTTACAAATCCGTTTAATTGATGATGTATTCCTTTGCTACATCGCGCTCTGAATGAAATTCGCCAGATCATCCTTCATCTGCTTCAATGATGGCATGTGGATGTACATCATATGCCCGGCATCGTAATATTCCATCGAAATATTTTTGCGCAGGTCTTCATCCAGGCCCAGGTGATCGAAGGTATATTCGGTCGCAAAATAGGGTGTACCCAGATCGTAATATCCGTTGGCGACAAAGACCTTGAGATAGGGGTTGAACGTCATTGCCTTGCGGAGCGTCTCAGCCACGTTGACATATTGATTCTCGAACTCGGCAAACGACCAGGGATGGACAAACTCACTCAGAATCTCATATGGCAGGTCTGATTCGAACTTCAGCTCACTGCGGATGTAATCGTAGAATCCTGCGGTGTAGGGTCCCATCACATTCGTGAGCAGCGGATCGTATTCCGCATACTCATTCACGCCCAGGCGATCCCTGCCCGTGAATCGGCTGTCAAGCCTGCCCACCGTGAGTCCGCGCTCGCGCAGGAGCTCCTTGAAATAATGGAATGCGTGGATACGAAGGTTTGAGCGTTCCACGAACTGCTTTGAAACGCCGGTATAGT
Organism: Anaerolineales bacterium; assembly: GCA_031389865.1. Lineage (GTDB taxonomy): Bacteria > Chloroflexota > Anaerolineae > Anaerolineales > Villigracilaceae > Defluviilinea. The sequence continues at coordinate 800 of JANMSY010000547.1, forward strand.
GCGAAACTTTTTCGATCATCTGCTCGCGTTCCTCCCTGCCCAACGCACTCCCTTTGAGCAATGCTTTTGCGTAATCACCCAGCGCGAATTCCTCGGCTTCCTTTAACCATTCCTGCAATGGCTTGTGTGGCTCCAACACATTGTGATACCAGGCAGCCGCGGTATAGCCCGGCAGAAAAAGAATGTACGGCAGATCGTTGTTCAGGTTGAAATCGAGCGTGGTGAAATCGAGCACTGCAGAGATGAGCATGATCCCATTGAGGTACATGCCATGCCGTTCCTGCAAATATCCCGCCAGGCCTGCAGAGCGAGTGGTACCATAACTCTCACCGATCAAAAACTTTGGTGAGAGCCAGCGATTGGTACGCGTCGTATACAAACGGATGAAGTCACCAACCGACTGAATATCCTTTTTGAAGCCATGCCATTCCTTTGGCTTCACACCTTCCACAGGCCTGCTGTAGCCCGTGTTCATCGGATCAATGAACACCAGGTCAGTCTCATCGAGCAGCGAGTACTCATTATCGGTCAATTCATACGGAGGCTTGGGCAGATTGCCATCGTCCTGCAAAACGACCCGCCTCGGACCCAGCACGCCCAAATGCAGCCACACGGATGCCGAACCGGGTCCGCCGTTGAACGAAAATGTGAGGGGACGCTTCCGAAGTGCTGGTGAACTTCCAGCGGCCCTGGAGCCAGTGCCATCCCTGGTATATGCCACAAAGAAGACCTGTGCCCGCGGCTTCTCCCCCTCCGCTTCCTTCTCACGATCGGCTGTTTCCTCTTTCATGACCATGGTCCCAGCTGTAACCGTGTACTTGATCTCCCTGCCGCCGACCTTCACTGTATGCTTCGTTACAACGAGATTATCCTTTGGAACTGACTTCTCTTCCTTCTTCTCTTCTTCGGGTTTCTTTTCGTCCCTGACTGCCATGATACGATGCTCCTACTCTTCTTCGTTGATCTCTTCGGGCCGAAGTTCGTAATAGATATCCAGGCCCAGGTTCAAACCCTGAGCCACACCCTGCAGCACAAGGAAATAGAACAAGCCAACCGCAGGGGCAAAGAACAGGTTGGCAATCGTGATCGGCCATTGTGACAGTTGGGTGGGCCACTGCATTTGCCCCTGAATGATGCCGCTGATATCGCCTGCAAAACTGATCAAATAAAAAGCCAGTATGACCCATGAGAGGATCCTTGCAATGGAAACGATCCGAAAAATGGTATTTTCACTGGCAAACAAAAGTGTGTCTTCCTTATCTGTATTCATTGTTCTCCTAATTATGTTTTGATTTTCTGATGTGATCATTTATTTGCAACGAAGGAAAATGGCAATGCCGCCACTTTAGCTCCGCGATAACCCGTCATGGTCTCTGCCATGCACAGCGAATTATACCCAGGGCGGTCACAAATTGCGCTTTTTCAAAGGTGGGAAAGCGCAATTTGTGACCGTGGGCATTATATAAATCGCTTCTTCGGTTGTTTCGATGGCAGCTTGAAAGAGTGGGGACATCAAATCGTTCGGCACTTCGGGGTATGCATAAATTCTGCTACGCCGCTCAGGCGTCCTCCGAACTTCCTGCGCTGAGGAAAACGCGATGATGTAATCGCCTGACCCATTGCTCATCGAAGCGCCCGTCCGTGCCAGGCCTGCCAGTCCGCGTTTTGCAAGCCGTTTGAGGTTGCGTTCTGAGAGCGGCGCATCTGTAGCAAGGACGATCATCACCGAGCCGTCAGCGGAGGCGTCATCAACTTGTTCCTTCAAATAATATTGACCGAGTCTTTTGCCAACGGGAATCCCATCCATTTGCAGGACGCCACCAAAGTTCGTTTGCACCAGCGCGCCGACGGTGTATCCGCCGAGTTTCGCGGGCAGGATCCGTGAACTCGTGCCAATGCCGCCCTTCCAGCCAAAGCAGATTGTCCCTGTGCCCGCGCCGACACACCCTTCTGTGACGGGGCCAGAGGACACGATACCGATTGCCAGCAGAACATGTTCTTTTGTGACTGCCAACCTGCGGATATTGTTCAAAACTCCATCATTCGTTTCCCCGACAACTGGATTTACACTCCATACCTCCTCATTTCCTTTTTGTACAAGTGTCCACTCAATAATGGCTTCCGCAGCGCGTGGGACAGCAAGAGTATTGGTCAATAGGATGGGCGTCTCGATCTCACCCAGTTCTTCCACTTGAGTGGACCCCATCAGCTTTCCGAATCCATTTCCAACGGTAATTCCTGCTGGAACCTTGTCTTGAAATATATTTCCACCATGGGGCAGGATTGCCGTCACGCCTGTGCGAATATCTTCCCCTTCGATCAGTGTCACATGCCCAATTTTTACATCATGCACATCGGTAATGGCATTCAAGCTTCCAGTTGGTAGAATACCCGGGACAATACCCAACTCGCGAGCGCGCTTACGGATCAGTCCTTTCATATCCTTTTGATGGATGCCAGTGGCGGGATCGCTGCTGCCCTGGAAAGCGCTTCTTCACTCATGTGATCATAACTTCCCCATTTCAAGATCCTGCCTTGCAGTTCGCCATCGACAAGACCGATTTCCAGTTCCGTTATGGCACAGTTGTAGTACTCCACATTCTGCAGCCAGCTGATCTCCAGCCCCGGGCAAAACTCCTTGAGCGTGGAAATGAAGATGCCCCCATGCCCCACGATAAGAAAAGTGCTGTTTGAATGATTCCCGATGACGCTCATCAAACCTCTCTGCATTCTTGCCCACAATGTCACATAATCTTCGCCACCAGGGTACGACACGTGGGAATTACCTGCATACCATGCATTCGTGACATCATGATAAATGCTCCATGTTTCGTCAGCAAAATCCTGGCCCTCCAGATCGCCCACGTTCACCTCGCGGAACTCCTCCACGAGGGTAAGTTCCTTGCCCAGACGGGCGGCAATGATCTGTGCTGTTTCGTGGGTACGTTTCATTGGCGAGCAAAATATCTGGTCAATGGGCGTGTCAGCCAGGTAGTCAGCTGTCTGTGCCGCCTGCAACCGTCCCCGCTCCGTCAGCGGACGATCCACCTTTTTATGAGAAAACTGGCGTGCGACGTTGTCCTGGCCTTCGCCATGTCGGACGAAATAGACTCGGTTCATTTCAGACCCTTTCCTGTTTCTGCCATTGGTTTAAACCAAGCTGACGGGAAGATCTCGCCGCACGGACATACCCTTCAAACATTCCATCCATTTATGGAGATTTTCCGCCAGATTGATCATGGTACTATTGGTTACTGATTACCTCAGTCATCACATCTTGTTAATAAAGGAATATATTTCGCGCTTGCTCCAACCGGACGTTTCCGCCAGTTGAATGGAGATCTCCTTCGCAGATTTTTCATTTCTCAATTCACGTTCAATCGCAGCGCGCAATTCGTCCTCGGCCCAGACCCGAACTTCCTCCTGCGTCTTTCCTTCCACAACCAGAGTAAATTCCCCTCTTGGAGGCTGTGACTTGAAATACTCCACCGCCGCGCTGACTTCTCCGCGCCAGTATTCTTCGAACATCTTTGTCATTTCACGCGCGACACAGATTTTTCTATTGCCAAGGATCGAAGCAATATCATCCAATGCTTCAACAACGCGATACGGCGATTCGAGAAAGATCAGCGTGAACGCATGGCTTTCCACGTCCTTCAATCGTTTACGGCGTTCACTGATTTTGTGCGGAAGATAGCCAAGGTATAGGAAAGAGTCTGTGGGCAGGCCGGAAACGGTTAGGGCGGCGATGGGAGCCGAGGGACCGGGAACAGGTACCACATCGTAGTTGGAAGCGAGGGCGGCTCTCACCAGTTCGTAGCCGGGGTCGTTGATCGCAGGAGTTCCTGCATCCGAGACCAGTGCCACGTCCCCCATTGAAAGTTTTTCGAGAATGAAATCCAGCTTGTTGACTTTGTTATGTTCGTAATAACTCGTGAGCGGTGTTTCGATCCCAAAATGCTTGAGCAATTTTCCCGTGTGCCGTGTATCTTCCGCAGCGATGAGAGCCGCTTCGCTCAACACACGAACACCGCGCGGCGACATGTCTTCGAGATTACCAATTGGAGTTGCTACCAGATAGAGTGTACCCATGGCATGATTTTATCATTCCCACATTGATACCCCGTAATGTCATTCAGGGAACAGATGAATTAGAAATCGACTCTGAATACTCCTGGGCCGGTCGGCTGCTCGCTGCCCTGTGCCGGTTCGACGGTAACACCGATACCAGTAAAACTTGAAATATCGCGTTTCGAATACAGCGGCTCGGTTGTATAGGATGAGCCCGCCTGTGGGTGGGTATAATGAATCATCCTGCCGAAGGACACACGTGCGCTGAAACAAACGCACGATCCATGGCAAATCATGCAGGTGAGAGTCTCGTTTGTTATGATAAAGGAGATTCTTCGCCTGGCTCACACCGTTCGTGCCGCGAGCCGTCGGTGCGAGACGGCATCGTCCCGACACCTGCACCCACCGTGATTTGCTAAGCAAATCATGCGGTGTGTCCTTCGGGAGAACGACATGCCCAAACTGGAGGTTTTATGATCGTTATTTCAGACATGATGGGCACGCTGACCACCGGCTCGCCCGTGATCGGTTTGGT
>JANMSY010000516.1:0-5158 GCA_031389865.1 Anaerolineales bacterium
CGGGACGCAGAAAAACGCTGAAAACGCTGATTCTGGGCGTTTTTTCGGCAGAATCCTCAAAAAATCTGCGTCTATCTGCCTTATCAGCATCCAAAATTCAAAGTGTAAGGTAATCAGAGTTCGCGAGCAGTTGCACTGCGAGCAGGATGCACGCTTCGCGAACTGCATCCAAAACAAGGAACTTATTTTTACACGAGTCCTTAGTAAACCACAGGTGTATTATTTGCTCGCAATTTCCACCGAAAAGTTTACTTACGCATGTTCTGCGTGAGACGAGCGATAAAGCTCATCAAGGAAAGAATAGTTTTACCGCCTCGTTGGCAAAGTACGCCAGCTCGGGACCGAACAACTCCATGGCATACCAAACGTTATCCCAAAAGAAATCTGAAATCGGCGAATCCGTCCACAGCAGAAGGAAAACAATTAAGAACCCAAAGGGCTGCAGGGAACGGGTGAATTCCAATTCATGCGGCAGAAAGGGTTCAAGAATGCCGAAACCATCCAGGCCCGGGATCGGCAGCAAATTGATGAATAAGGCCACCATTTGCAGCAACGCCAGCAGGCCGATCGCTGAGAGAAATTCAAATGGTGCCCTTGAAAAAATATAAAAGGGAAGTTTGCCAAAAGGCAGCGCCAGCAGAAGAAGGCAAAGGAGGTTTGCCAGCGGTCCCGCTGCCGAAACAAGGCTGCGATAGCGCGGCTTTCTCAAGGCGTGGATATTGATGTAAACGGCCCCACCCGGAAATGCAATTCCACCCATGAGCAGCATCACCAACGGTATGACAACACTGATGATGGGATGCGTATATTTGAGCGGATTGAGTGTCAGGTATCCCTTATGTTCCACGCTTTCATCTCCGCCCCAAAACGCTGTGACGGCATGCCCGAACTCGTGCTGGCAAAGCGAGACGAGCCAGCCGCCGATGATAAAAGCGAACATGAACATCTTCGGGTTGTTCCCAATGCCAAACCATAGAAACCCAGCCATGGCCACTGTAAACAAAACCAGGCTGATAAAGATCGGGCTGATGCCATTCTGCAAGGCTCTCCCCAGTGTTTTCGGCAGAGCAAAGATGGGACCTCTGGCGATGGGCATCTCTTTAATGATCTGCATGCTCTCGCGGACCTGCTCCGCCGTCACCCCATATTGAGCCAGAATCTGCCCGGCCTTGCTCTCCGGGCTGCGCAACATGCCCAGCAGCAGAATGTGCCCGTCAATGGCATCCAGCGCCTGTTCCTGCATCTCGGCCAGGGATTCGCTTAAGATGGATTCGTTTTCAACGGATAGATCTAACCCTCCGCGCTTCCCCTCTAACCCCGCGACGGCTTGCCCTGCTTCGAGTTTAATCGTGGCTGATACGCGCGCTGCAAGATTTTCCACCTTCACTTTAAGAGACTGCAATACGGCGGACACCTGTGACTTTGGGTTTTGCAATAACGCCAGCAGCAGCGCCAGCGAGTCGATCGATGGCTGTCTATTTTGTTCAGCGATGCGCCTGGCATTGTCCAGCGCTGCCTGTGCATTACGAGTAAGTGGATGGGATGTGTTGGGCATTGCGCGATTATACTCTGCAGAAAAGTGTCCGCCCCCACCGCCCTTGCAGACACCTACCACCTGCTTCGCTTCGGGTACGATGTCCCCCAAATACGACAGTTAAGCGCTTTCGGTATTAATCAAATTTCCATGTCGTATTTAGGGACCTTCGGCGGGTAGGGGCCACAGGCCGCTTCGCTGCAGGGAGCGACTTTCAAAAGCAAGGTCTAATGAATAATTTGAGTATCATTAACAGACACCGCTGTCTTCAACAGCCAGGCGTTCGGAAAACCCATTGTCATTAAACGCTTCCAGCTCATAGTAATAAGATTGATTTACGGGCAGGTTTTCCTGATATACGGTGCGATTGGCTTTAAAAGTGGCAATCTGTTCGCCGTTCCGATAAAGAGAATATCCTTCCGCGCCGTTTGAGGTCGTCCACGCCAACTTAATTGAAAACTCGTTCTTTAAACAGACTCGGTCGGAGATCACGAAGTTGGAAGGGATCTCCGGCAATTCGAGAGAGACCGTTTGGGTCGGCAGACCTTCGGCCAGGTCGTTTGGAACCACTGTGACGTAGGAAACCCAGCAGTGTTCGGTGCTGTTCGGGATCTGCACCCACCACCAGCGTGGATCATCCTCATTGCGGCCATCAACCTGGGCGGTGTCTCCCTGTTTAAAGCCTGAGACATCACGATACAAGGCGCCCGGTCCCTTGCGGCAAAAGGCATTTTTTGTAAAGATAAGAGTGATGGGTGCTTTTGGAGCCGGTGTATCAGTATAGAGTGGAACGACCCCTGTAGCCCCACCGGATTGCGCCTCGTTGGCGGTCTCGATGGTGGTTGTTTCTACGGTGGCAATCACCAGAGGCAGGACAGCAGATGACCTATCAAATTCATATGCGCCTTTATCAGCGGTGCCTCCATCATCAAGGCCCGGGCGGGGAAACCCCCTCTGGTCGGTGTCGGGATCAACTCCGGGTCCCCCAGTTCGATTGATTGCGGGGCTGCCCCAGGTTAGGGCCATGGTCTGAGTGGGTCCGCCGTTGTCCGCCAGGGGTCCCAAATAAGGGTCGGGGCTAGGATATGGATCGCCGCCGCAGGTTCCATCCGAGAGATTATCTGACCAGAGTGCAGCTACTCTTACGGGACTTGTCCACACTGCATCACAATCCTTACTTGCGTTATTTTCGATGATACTGTTGTACATTACAATGGAGCCATAAGTGAGTTTAAGGCCGGAAGCGCCGTTCTCAGCCACCGTTGAATAATTCATATTCAGATCACCACCAGCCATCTCGATCCCCACCCCACTGTTGGCTGCGACGGTTGTGTTAACCATGGTCAGGGAGCCCCGGGAATAAATGCCCGCGCCGCCGAGATCAGGATATCCAAAGCGGCCAAGCGTGCCGCTGATGGCGCTGCGTTCGATCTTCATATCACCTTGATTCTCGATCGCACCTTCAATCGAACCATTATCGGAAATGGCCGTATCGCTGATAACCATCTTGCCGCCAATATAATTATGTATCGCGCCATGGGTGTTTCCGGAAAAAATGCTGTTCTTAATGGTGAGGTGTGTCGATGAATTATACAAACCGAACCTTCCGTTGGTTAACACCTGGACGTCGTCGAGCGTGACTGGCGCTCGGCCAGTGATGAGCAGGCCATCCTGGGCGTTACTCCGGATGATGATGTTGGTTAAGCTCACGCCGGCTGTCGATCCACTTGATCCTTCTATCTTAAGTCCAATGCCCGCGCTTCCACCACCGTCCTGGATGATTAAGTCCTGGAAGATGAGGATGGCGCTGCCCTGCACTACGACTGCCGTACGTGCACGCGCACCGCTGAGTATGGTTTCGGGTACTCCGCTGGTGGCCACGCCTTGAAGGGTCAGGACTTTATTGTGAATATACAGCCCGGTTTCCGGGACACTTGCAGATATTTCCTCAAAAGTTCCAGAGCCGACCTGGATCACACCTCCCGTAAGCACTTTGGATACGGCAGCTGTGATGGTCAGGCAAGCGCTGGTCGCAGACAGGCAGTCATTGCCATCGTTCCCCGTCTTGTCTACATACCAGGTACCACCCGGCGCGAGGGTATTGATCACAGAGGATGGAACGTTGCAAGCCAGCATTACCAGCATGACCAGCAGGGCTGCCAGCTTATTGCTCAATGCGGGTTTACTTCTCACGAGAATGCCTCCTGATCGCAAATGCCGATCATATTATTTGTCACGCGGCAATTTTCGGTCAAGCCACAGCCAAGCGACAGGACTCCAATGGCAAAGATCGCCGGGAGCGCTTTTGGAAATTCATTCATTGATTACATCCTTTCGAAATCCTGCATGAATTCCCCCCAAGGGATACCCCTACCGCTAAAGTGACAATTGGCGAACAAAACGATCAAGATCATTATACGATACAAGCCACGCAAATTCATATACTCCCTTTGGGGGGGCACATGGCTTTTGCAAAGTCTGAAAATGTCTTTGCGAGGAGCGTTCGGCGCGACGAAGCAATCTCCAATTTTAAGAGTTTTACCAGTTTAAGCGGGGATTGCTTCGGCAAAGACCACCTCGCAACGACATACCGTAGATCTATCAAGCGACTTTGCAAAGACCATATGGGGGACATGGGTTAATATACTGCGGGCTTTTCAAGATTTTATCCCGCGTTGATTGCCCGCACAAAATATGACGCCAAAAATCCTAATTCACCCATCCTAATTTCCTAAGGGACTGTCACTTCGCTTGACTGAGCGCCACTCGCCTTCTCCCCGCATGGACAAATGACGCAGTATAGTAAAATCAGGCAAAAGTAAGTTAGAGAAAATGGATAAAAAATGACAAAAGTTATTCTTGCTGGCCGAACTGATTTATTAGATTATTTCAGAAACAGTGGCGTGTTCGAAGCTTCAAAATTAAACCATACACCTTTTCTCGTTTTTATCGAATCTGACAACACCATTCAAGTTCAAATAGTTTTTAATGCAAAGGAATTATTAACCTATCCCGCCGAAACACCTGTAATGGGACAATGGCAGGGAAATTGGCGCAGTGATTTCTTTCAATTCACCGTTGGAGATTATCACCATTTCCTTGAGGCAACAAAGCCTGATTAAAAGTTGGCATGGGAAGAGCCATTGTTACAAAGCGTGGAGTTCAAGTCTTCTTCAGCTCGCACGACAGGATATATAAACCCATCCCATGAACTTGCAGAACCACTAAGTGACTGGAGCCCCCCATGCCTTACGCCCGAAAAGACCTGCTCACATGGCAAAAAGGAATGTACTATAACATCTACAATCGTGGTGTACATAAGGTATCTATTTTTCGTGAAGAGGCTAATTATCATTTTGTGCTTTCAAAGATCAAGGAATACAGTCAGGCAAACAATATCAGCGTGATCGCCTATTGCCTTGAGCCGAATCATTATCATTTCCTTGGGCGGCAGGATGGCGAAGAGCCAGCGGGCAATTTACCCCAGTTCGTTTTCAACAGCTACACCAAGGCCTACAATAAAAAATATCAACACAGCGGAACATTGTTTGAAGGGCGCTTTCATGCAAAAGCCGTTCAAACAAAAAGCTATCTATTACATTTATGCCGCTATATTCATGGAAA
>JANMSY010000517.1:0-8116 GCA_031389865.1 Anaerolineales bacterium
GCGAGTATGAGAATCCGCTGCTGGTGCTGCTGAACTTCAGTTCAGAACCAGCCGAGATGGCATTTTCGCTGCCGGAGAATTTTTCTTCCCTGGCTGGCCCGGCTGCCCTGCAGGATCTGTTGAGCGGCGAGCGCGTGGCCGTTGCGGGAACAGCGGATGGAATAAAGGTTGCCGTTCCCGGTTACGGTGTTCGGGTTCTGGCCGCCGTGTAAAGACGTGTATAGAAAGGAAGTACATGATGAAAATTGCCGCCCTACGCGCTCCACGCGAGTTCGAAGTCCTCGATGCCCCCATACCCCCGATTGGGCACGACGAAGTTCTCGTGCGTGTGGCAGCCTGCGGTGTGTGCACGTCTGAGCTGGATCAATGGGAGGGAAAGGCCAGCGTTAACTATCCTCACTACCCCGGTCACGAGGTCAGCGGAGTCGTTGAGAAGGCAGGTTCCCAGGTTCAATCATTCCAGCCGGGTGACAAGGTTGGCGCATGGGTCACAAGCCGTGGTTTCGCTGAGTATGTGGCGGTGAAAGCAGAGTATTGTTTTCCTGCCGGCGATGTGCCGCTCGATCTGGCTTTGGCCGAGCCCCTGGCATGCGCGGTGAATGCAGTTGAACTGGCGAAGCTCTCTCTTGGCGATGACGTGGTCATCATCGGCGCCGGATTCATGGGCAACCTGGTGCAGAAGCTTGTACAGTTGCAGGGGCCGCGCCATGTGATCGTGGCCGACACCCGGCCAGACGCCCTGGCACGAGCGAAACAAATGGGCGCTACCCGTGTGGTGGACGTGCGCACCGAGTCCCTGGCAGAAGTTGTGAAAGGCATGACTGGCGGGCAGGGCGGCGATGCAAGTTTTGAGGCTACTGGCGCTCAGGCGCCGCTCGCCCTGTTGGGCGAAGTCACGCGTATGAGCGGCAAGGTCGTTATCGTCGGCTTTCACCAGGGTGGGATGCGCGAAATCCCTCTGGCCTACTGGAACTGGATGGCCTTCCAGATCATCAACGCTCATTTTCGTGAGGTCACCACCATTATGCGCGGAATGCGGATCGGAATGCGCCTGCTGACATCCGGCCGCCTGACACTGGAAGACCTGGTGACACACCGCTTCCAACTCAGTGAGATCAACCAGGCTTTCCTGGCCGCCCATGAAAAACCGGAAGGGTTTGTCAAGTCAACTGTTGTCATGGATAACTGAGCAGCCAGTCGTAGGATATACATTCGTAGAAAATCCAAGGAGTTAATTAATGCAGCCAAAACCCTGGCCCATGATCCCGGTCAACCGGGACCATTTCGATAAACCGCCGCGCGAATATGGCATACTTCCATTCTGGTTCCTGAACGGCGAGCTCGATCTCGAGGAAATGCGCTTCCAATTGCGTGAATTCCGTGCGAAAGGCATGCCGGGCATAATCCTGCACGGCCGTTATGGGCTGGAACCGGCCTACATTGGTGAAACATACCTGGACCGTATTCATTTCGCTGTGGAAGAGGCTCATAAGCTGGGCTTACAGACCTGGATCTACGACGAAATGAACTGGCCGAGTGGGACCGCAGATAAGCGCGTGTTGCAAGCCAGGCCAGATCTGGCCCAGCGCTACATCGAGTGCATCAATATGACCGTCCGCGGCCCGTGGTTCACCTACCTGACCGGTGCCGATAGTCGTTATCTCGATTTCGAGAGGTCAACACCGGTGGCGGCCTTTGCCATCCGGCTGGACGGGCAGGGAGAGGTGATTGACCTGACACCCAACCTGTCGTTCCGCAACGTGATCCCCTGGGAAGCGCCGGCGGGTAACTGGCGATTGATGTATATCGTCGAGAAAATCGCGGACTATTATATCGACGCGATGAACCCTGAATCAACAGCCGAATTCCTCAAGATGGGCTATGAGCCGTATGCAAGCGTGATGGATGGGAAGATGTCTTCCCAAATGCTGGGGTTCTATACAGACGAGCCTGCCATGCATTATTACCTGACCGGCGGCGATAACCCCATCGTTCCCTGGACCAGGGATATGTTCCGCCGCTTTCAGGAGCGGAACGGTTACAACCTGCGCCCGCGCCTGCCGGATCTCTTCTTCGATATCAACCCCGACAGCGCCCGCGTGCGCTACGATTTCTACACTACACTGACCGATTTCTACAGCAGGGCCTTTTACCAGCAGATCCATGAATGGTGCCAGCAGCATAATGTTCTGTTTACCGGGCACCTGCTCTATGAAGAATGGCTGCGGAGGCTGATTCGGGTTGAGGGCAACCTGTTCAAGCATTACCCGCACATGGACGTGATCGGCGTTGACCACCTCTATCCCATCATCGGCAACCGTGATCGGCCAGATGAGCACGTCGCGATGAAGGTGGGCAGCTCGGCTGCACACCAACTGGGCAGCCCGCGCCTGCTATGTGAATCGTTTGGCGGCATCTTTATGGATGCCACCATGCAGCGCATGAAGTGGATCGCGGATTGGGAATACGTGCTGGGCGTAAACCTGCTCAACCCTCACGGCTTTCATTACACCCTGGAAGGCGCCCGCAAGCGGGACTGGCCTCCCTCCATGTTCTACCAATATCCCTGGTGGCAATACTACGGTGACTTTTCGAATTACATCAGCCGCTTGAGCCACCTGCTTTCGGGTGGAAAGCACATCGCCAAGGTGGCTGTGCTCTGGCCAATGAATGCCATGTTCGCCACCTACACACCACAGACACATAATGCCGTGGGTGACCGCACTGAACGCGATTTTAACGTGCTGACCGATCTGCTCCTCCGGCTGCACTATGACTTCGACTATCTTGACGAGGATATGCTGGCAGGTGCCGAACTGCAGGGCAACACCATCCGTATACGCGACGAAGCGTATGAGTTGTTAGTCCTGCCGCCCATGACGCATCTGAAGCTTAACACGCTTGAGCATCTGGAGAAGTTCATAGCCCAGGGTGGGCGCGTGCTCGGGATGATTTTTCTCCCCAGCCAGGCTTTTTCCGAGTCTGGCAACGGCACCCAGCTCGTGGACATCTCAGACCGCATCCGATCGCTGTTTGGTATTGATCCTGGTGAAACACAGCAGAACTTCCAGAACCAAACGGCGGATATCGAACTGCTGGAACATGAACACACCAATGGTGGGAAGACCGCTTTCCTGCGCAGCTATGCGCTCGACCGCCAACTGCCGATGCACCTCCAGCAGCAGCTCGGTACCCCGGGCACCACGGCAAATCCATTCTTCGTAATTGAATCCGAAGAGAAAACCAGCCGCTATTTCTTTGCCCCAGAGCATGGCGAACGCCAGGAGATCACTGACGAAGTGAATGCCGAACGGGAGGCAGTCGCCGATATGCTGGAAGAGGCATTATCGAAACTCGTCGAACCCGACGTATCCATCGACAACCGGGAAGTTTTCTATCTTCACCGGGAGAAGGATGGACAGGATATCTACTTCATCATTAATCCCACGTATACGGCCCAAAAAGCTCAAGTCATCCTTCCTGGACAGGTCCAGCCCATGCATTGGGATCCATCGACCGGCATGGAGCGGCCGATCGCTGCCTCTCAAGCGATTGAGGGTCACACCCACTTTGGCCTGGAACTGCCCCCGGTAGGTTCCGCATTTATCCTGGCGAAACCGGATACAGGCTGGCGCATCCTGGAAACCAACTTGAACATTGATTCGCTGGAGGGAACACAGGTCAGTGGCTTCGGCAGGGTTGACGAGCGCGAAGCATTCATCGTCATCGAAAAGGAAGGCCAGCAGACGCGTCTAGCTGTCCCAGTAGAAGAGCCAGTTGCTGCCCTGGAACTGGACGGTCAATGGGAATTCCAGCCCGAAAGCGATAACGCACTGGTCATTGGAAAATGGCTGGCAAACCATGAAACTGCAGGCACAACGCTTGATGCCTATACGAAACCAGATGCAGATACGCAAGGATGGCTGCCGATGGTCCCTGGCGCCTGGTCTTACCAACTACCCGCCGAACCAGCTGATACCTACCCGATCCCGGTCTGGTATCGTATTTCCTTCCAGGCGGGCTATCTGCCTCCCAAGGTTGACCTGATCGTGGATGGCTTCGCAGGTTCGGAATGGTCACTCTATGTCAACGGTGAGCGGGTCACGGCCGCGCCCGTGCGCAGCCAGGTGGATGCGCAGATGAAGGCAGTGGAGATCACCCCGCACTTGCGCAAAGGAGACAATCTGATCGCCCTGCGCCTGGTGGTCACGAATGCCACAGACGGCCTGGTCGACCTGTTGAAAATCACCGGTGACTTCAGCCTGGCGCCTCAAGGCGATGGCGCGCAATCGTACCGCATGGAGGCTCCCTGCAAATCTCTCCAGCCCAAAGCCTGGACAAATCAAGGCTATCCTCATTTCTCCGGCCGGGCAGTGTACCGCAAGCGCTTTCAGCTACCTGAATCCTTTACGGGTCAGCGGGTATTCGTGGAGCCGCAGATGCAGGACGACGTGTTGGAAGTGTTGGTCAACGGTCAGTCTGCGGGCGTCCGCCTGTGGGAGCCTTATCAGGTGGAGATCACCAGCCTGTTAACGGCTGGCGAGAACACGCTCGAGCTGCGCGTTGCCAATACCCTGGTGAACCTGCTCGAAGCGGTTGAGCGTCCGTCCGGGTTGAGCGGCGCGCCGAAGCTGGTTCCGTACCAGACATTTACCTTTGACCTAACCAGTCCATAGGTCAACCTTCGAATACTTTTTCCCACGGATCTCACCGATTCGCGCGAATTTTTAAAAAGCATAAATCCGTGAATATCCGTGTAATCCGTGGCTAAGAACTGATTGATAGTGGAGTGATGATGAAACTCAAAATTGAAGATCTGACTGTTGAAGACTTCGCCCCATTTGGCCAGGTAATTACGCAGCCCGCCCGCGCGCAGGATGCCGATGGACCCGGCTGGACATGGTGGGGTGAAAACCATGTTATGACGGGCGGCGACCGGAATTACGCAATTGGTTACCTGGATTTGCAGCCCGCCGAGTTAGGTTTTGACTGGGCTGAGCGGCACATGCACAGCGACGAATTGCTGATCCCCATGGGAGGCGACTGCCTGGTATATGTTGGTCCACCGGATCACCCGCAAGAACCTGGGCGCCTCCCGCCTTTGGAGCGCTTCCGAGTCTTTCGCCTGCGCCAGGGACAGGGTGTTCTGCTGGGCAAAGGCGTGTGGCATGGTGCACCGCTGGCCCTGGACAAACCTCTTAACGTAGTTGTCCTGCTGCTCAAGGATACGAGCACGGTGGATGGGCATGTTGTGAGGTTTGAAGAGACCCCGGTGCAGATTGAACGCTAGAAACTAAAGGAGTCAACGTCCTTGCGCTTCATACGTATGGAAGGAGATATTTATGCCTGTTGTAGATCGTCGTGAATTTGGCGGACGTTTCACAGTCCGCGAGAACGCGCAGCGCCTGGCCAATTATCGATATTTGGAAGTGCAGTTGATGGAGATGATCGCGGGTTGGTGTCACACCACGCCCCAGATCGCCTTCAAAGCCACATTTGGCTATCATGTCTATGATCACGCCCAGGCCGCTGACTTGTTGGGCGAGCGCCTGGAGCAGTTGCGCTCGACGCGCGACAGCCAGGAACCGGGCACTGACGAGTTCGCCCGCCTGTGTGAAACAGTCTGGAAATTGGATAACACCGTCGGCCGTTTGACAGCCGTATACCGCGTGCTCGAGCCGCACCTGGTGAGCAGTTATGTCTACCATGCCGACGCCACTGACCCAATGGCCGATACGCCCACCGTCCGCTTGCTGCGCCAGCTGGCAGCCATGGGCCAATCACATGTGGCTTGGGGCCAGGCTGTCCTGGAGTCGCTCACCCGCGACTCGGATAAACGGCGGCTGGCGCTCGAAGTCCAGGCCGATATCGAGGCGAAGCTGGTGGAATCAGGAGGCGTCACCGGGCAGGGGATCGAATCTCACTGGCTCACGTTCCACAGCACCCGGGAGGCGGATAAACCCAAGCCGCGCAGCCGCCGCGGCGGGCGAGTCTACCGCTTCACCAAGAGTTGTCCACCCCTCGAGCATTCGATTGTCGAGGAACCTTTCTGGTTTTCGGCTGACCCCAGGGATTTCGAAAAAGCATATACATCTGAAGATGAATGGTCAATCGAAGGCTTCCGACACAAGTTCCATCAATTGCTGTATGGCGAAGTGGAAACCACTGACCGCATGGGCAAGATGTTGGCCGAGTTCCCGAATCTGCCCTGGGAAATGCGCATGGAGCTTGCTCACCAGATGTGGGACGAGGCGCGCCATATTGAAGTGGTAGCCAAGGTATGCGAGGACGAGCTCGGCGCGACGCTTGGCTACGGACCCTGGCCGCTGGCCTGGTGGTGGATGCAGAATGAAACCGACCCGCTGCGGCGTATCTCGGTGACCAATAGTTGGGCCGAGCGAAACTTGATGCAGACCCTGCGCGAGTGGCGGGAGAATGCAGAGGCGCGCGGCTACACGCGTATTGGCGAGCTATGCGACTATTTGCAGGCCGATGAGTTGACCCACGTCCGTCTGGCTACAGATTGGATCCGGAAATTGACAGATGACAAGCCTGAGTACCGGGACGAGCTGGTGGCCTGGAGCCGAAAAGCTGTGGACATCGTCCAGGGTTTTTACAACAGCGCCTATAGCGCCTCGGAAACTTCTGAGCCGCGCTTCTCCTTCCTGCGCGGCGGCGATAACCAGGATAACCTCGCTGGCGTCTCAAGCAACGTGATCGGCGAATAACAACCATAAGGAGTGGATATGCCCCAAGCCATGACGGGCCGCGCGCGCATGCTCGCCGCCTTTGCCCACCAGAAGCCTGACCACGTCCCGGTCTCCCCCGATATATCGGCCATGGTGCCGGTGCGCCTCTCGGGCCGTCCATTCGATGAAATGTTTCTCGATGGTCAGCCGCACAACGGGTACGCGTCCGCCAGCGTTGCCCAGGCATACGTGGATGCCGTTAACTATTATGGTATGGACGGCTGGTATATCTATGGTTCCATGCGGGAGATTTCACCCGAAGACCGGCCACACTGGCAATCCCGCCTGGAATGTCTGCCGCAAGGTGGGCAGGTGAAGTACGAAATCGCCCAGACTCCATACGGTGAACTGACGAAACAAACCCTCTTCCCCACGAGTGAGCCGCCATGGGAACAGGAAAAGCCGGTCAAGGACCTGCACCGCGATTGGCCCCGGCTCCGCTCCATGATGGGCGAGGACGGAAACTGGTGCTGGGAAAAAACCTTCATGGATCGGGAGCGCATCGGCGAACTGGGCGTGTACTCAGTGGCGATCGGTATCCCCCAGGACTGGTGGTTCTTCCAGCGTGATGGCGGATACAACGTCATGTTCTACGATTACGCGGATGATCCAAATTACGTCCAGGAGATCTTCGATTTCTATCAGCGCTATGCCCTGGCGCGCGTGGAAGCAGCCTGCCAGGCTGGCGCGGATGAGATCATGCTGGGCGGTTCAGCCTCCAGCTTGAGCGTCAGCAGCCCACGCAACTTCCGCAAGTATGACCTGCCCTTCATCCAGAAGGCAGCCGAAATTTGCAGGCGCTATGGCGTCTTCTCGCATCTGCACGTCTGTGGCCGCTCTCGCAAAGTGGTGGAAATGGTTGCCGAGGAAACTGACATCGATGTCATGGAGCCGCTCGAGGGACCGCCGGGCGGCGACGTGGATATTGCCGAGATCAAGAGACGCTACGGCAGTAAGATCTGTCTCAAGGGCAACCTCAACACCTTCGAGTTCATGCTGCGGGCAACGCCAGAACAGGTCGAGGAAAAAGCCAAACGACTGATCGACGACTGCGCCGCCGATGGAGGCTTCATCCTCTCGACTGGCGACCAATGCGGACGCGATACTCCGGATGCCAACCTGTTCAAACTCGTGGAAGTAGCCCGCGAATATGGCCGATACACATAGCAATCTGCCACAGCACTTCAAGATTTACCAAGTACACATTAACGTGAATAATGTTTAAGCCAAATTCAGTAAATCACAGGTTTTACCGTCATTGCGAGGAGGGTGCCTTTCCCGACGAAGCAATCTTACTCCTCAGACGGAAAATTGCTCGAAAATATGAGATTGCTTCGCAAAGAACCCTCGCAATGACGGGTTATGCT
>JANMSY010000573.1:0-1985 GCA_031389865.1 Anaerolineales bacterium
CTTGAACTGCGGGATTCCCAAACGTGGGACAGCGACACTGTGCCACAGGTCCGCGCCTGCAAGCATGGATATTTTTTCGTCGAGGGTCATTTGTGAAAGTAGATCGTCAATACGAGACATGGGTACTCCTGAAAGGATGAATTAGAAAGCTGTAATTTGTAATTGGTAAGTTGAGACTTCTAAAGTTCTGCGAATGTGATTAATTCAATTCCACTTGCTTGAATAGCTTGTTTGATGGAGGAATCGGTTAAGACTTTCAATTCTGTTTCGCGTTGCTTGTTATAGGATGATTCTTTTGCGAAGGCATCGTCCACATAACCGGGATGGCACATGATCTCACATACGCCTTCCTGCACTTGATCGAATAATTTCATTATTTCTTCGCGTGTAGCCAATTCGTCATAAAAACTTGCGAAGAAGGCATTCGGTCTGCGCGGATTGAATTCACTTAACAATTTGGGCGCATATTCTTTAATCGGACCAATCGACTCTGCTGGCAAGCCTGCCATTTCGTCACTGCCGTAGACGACAGGCAAACGGATGGCGCAATCATATTCCTTGGCAAGTTCCAGCATAGCGCGGAAAAGTGCAGGGCTGAAATAGGAACTATGATGATGTGAGTCGAGATGAGTTGGTTTCCTACCAGCAGATCTAACGAACAATTCGATCTGCGTGTGCCATTCCGCTTTTACTTCATTAACGTCAATTTGATCAATTTTGGAAATGAGCGAGGCGAGTTTTAGAAAACTGCCGTCTTCGTTGGTAATTGTCTTTATCTGCTCGCGGGAAAGAAGCGGACGTTCAGCAGTTAATACGAGATGGACTCCCAGCCCAAGCTTTGGTGTCTCACGCAGGGCGACTTCAATATCCGCTGGTGTGGTTGGGATGTTCATCATGCAGGTTGTGGATGTAACTACGCCCTTTGTATGTGAATCACGTATTCCACGGGAAATATCCGGTGTGCGTCCGTAATCGTCTGAGTTAATGATGAGATGTTTAGGCATTTTCTACACCTGTTAAATATTTTTGATACAGATCGACCAAATGTCCCAGTGGTTCTTTGTAGAATTCGTCAGGGTCCACTGTGATCTTCGCATAATCTGGAATCGGTTTTACCTGAGGATTTGTCTTTGCAAAATCCCGGATCACCCTTGCATGAGGTTTAAGAGAACCATCCGGGCGGACCAACCCAAAGAAGCGTTCATGGACCGCATTCTGACATGGCGGTTTATCCCATAATTCAGGGATGTAATCTGCATAGCACCAGAGCATGGCACCTGTCGCGCCGCTGTCTTGTAATTTGGGAATGGTCAGGCGCAGGAATTCGGCAAAGTCTTCCTCGCTTGCCATGAATTGCTCACGCTCACGGCCATTGGTTTCCGTCCATTTCATGGTGTATGTGGCTTCACCTGGAAGGGCAGTGCAGCCACCGAATTCTTCCATCAAAACGGGCTTGCCCGAAAGTGCCGAAGTCAGTGCACAGGTAAATGGGACAAAGTCCGGGTCAAGGTTGTGGCGTGCCCATGGTGTATACATCGGGTAGGAGTGCATGACGGCGACATCTGTGTTTTTATAGACTTTATCGATTCTCAGTCCGTTATCACGATGCAGGCCGTCACCATGCAAACCAATTGTGACAGGATGTTTCGGGTCAATGGATTTGATCAGGTCGACCATTTCTTTTACCCATGCCGCTCCTTCATCTGATGAATTGGGCCATGCAAACAGGTCAGGTTCGTTACCGAGATTCCACATCCAAATGCCGGGGTGATCTTTGAGCGCGCCGACAACTGTTTTCAATAATAGGCGCGACGCATTCAATGCCATCTCATCATGGAACATGTTGCGATAGCCTTGATCAACAAGCCTGCCCTCACTGACCACATCGCGCAGCCAATACTGATGTGCTGAGGGAGGCAGGTCACCTCCCAACAGCCAGCGCGGACTCCAGTTCGGTCCGCTCATGTGACCGGTGAAGAAGGTGA
>JANMSY010000597.1:0-2166 GCA_031389865.1 Anaerolineales bacterium
TGAAGAGATACGAGATTATTTTCCCCCCAGGCAGTGATAAGCAAATCACTTTGCTCATCTGTAATCACATATTTGAGGAAGCTGGTTTCCATATCGAAATAGCCGATGGATGAACCGGAATCATCGTGGGTTTGAAATACGAACCTGGGCTTGAAGGGAGACCAGACGATATTGCCGCTGTACGCATCGTCCAATGTGAATTTTTCACCCTTTTTATTTTTTACCCTGATGTAGCCAACCGTTACTGATGGATCACCGGGTAAATTCCCGCTGGACTGGGTGTATGCCAGATAATCCTCATCCTGTGAAAATGTGAAATCGTAATAATGATCTGAATCTGGCAGCAGCAATTCCCATTTGCCAGATCTGACGTTGATGCTGGCGACGGCCGTGAAAAGATGGATGCCTGCCGGAGAAATGCTCTCTGTGGGCACGGCGGCAAAATACAGGAATTGACTGTTATGTGACCATTGCAGCGGGAGGAGAATTTTGCATTCTTCGAAAAGCTCACAGGGCAGAGTCCACACGCGTGTAATTTCTGCGTTGACCACTCTTATCTTGTTTGGGTCGCGATAGGCCACCCATAGTCCGTTGGGGGAAATTAACGTCTCTTGAGACCTTTCCATTAATGCAGCAAATGCATCGTTTGTTGGGTAGGCAAGCGGAGTAAAGGCTGCGAGCGGTGTAAATGTGGGGAACTCGGTAACTGTAGGGATGGCACTTGCAGGGGGCGTTGGCGTCCAGGTTGGTGGAAGAGTTAATGAAGCGGGAGTTTGCGTCGTAGGTAAATTGCTCGTTGAAGTGCCGCAAGCAGAAATCCCCATGATTATCAACAACATACAAAACGAGATTTGTTTCTGCAAGCGATGATCATCCTCATATAAAAAGCACAAATGCAGGTAAGTGAAGAAAGGTGGGCGTTTTTGCTGTTGCCAAGTTATAGGCTTTGAAGTTGCTTACGTATCAATGTGCTTAACTTTTGCACTACTTCATTGTAAGTAGCGGACGGTAACTTGCAACCAAATTCTGCTCTTCTTGACTTCCAATCAAGGCTTTTTACCTGGTCAGATAGAATTGCTCCGTTGACTTCCAAACCGTCTGGTATTAATACTTCAAAGGGATATCCTTTGACTTGACTCGTAATAGGGCAGAGGATGGCTAAACCAACTTTACCGTTATAAGCAGCTGGCGATAAAACCAGCGCGGGTCGTCGCCCGGCCTGCTCATGCCCTGTTTGTGGATTAAACGTAATCCAAACTATGTCGCCGCTATCAGGAATATATGCCACAGTTTCACCAAACTTCATTTCCTATGGCAAAACCAGTATCAACTTCG
This sequence comes from Anaerolineales bacterium, assembly GCA_031389865.1. Lineage (GTDB taxonomy): Bacteria > Chloroflexota > Anaerolineae > Anaerolineales > Villigracilaceae > Defluviilinea. The sequence goes on from JANMSY010000597.1 coordinate 1,336, forward strand.
TGATGGACGTTATTTTTGTGGATACCTGCTAATAATTCTTCAAGCGTCCAACTCGGTGCAACGACTGGCGTAATGATGATTTGACCTTCAACACTGGTTATTTCAACGAGCGAATCATTTTCCAATTGAGCGTCGAGGGCAAATGCTTTAGGTATACGTACGGCCAGGCTGTTGCCCCATTTTTGAACTTTTGTGAGCATAAGGGTATCTCCTTTCCGTATCTACAATAAAGATACACCATTTTGCTATATTAATCAAGTGCTTTTTCCATTGTGAGAGACAAACGTCCAACGGCTCGCGTTAGCGGTTGGCGGGTTGAGAACTTGTCCTTTCGTGCCTTGCGTACCCGCCAATCCGCTGCACGCTTTGTTGGGCGACATTCTAAAGCTTAGGAAGTACCTGGATGAAGTCCGAAACATGGCGGGTAGCAACGTCTCGAGCTACCTCTATGAGGCTTCGAACCGGTAGGCGGGAAGAACCGAATTGTAGCATTAGGCGCTCAGGCGGGCCCGCAGCGCCAACGGAGAAGTGACGACCAACCCGCGAGTGGGTAAGCCAATCACGCGCCGATTTGACATCATTATATTGCGGATCGGCGATGACGCTGTCAAACCATTGTTGAGCATCAGGTGGAAGTTGAGCCTTTCGCCGCGCCGCATTAATATCTCCGATGTCGAACTCGTGGGCACCAGTGTGTCCACAAAAAGTGCGGCCGAGCCCAGCCGCGCACAAATCTAGGGATGTGATGGATGTACCTGTTGCCCACCGAGCGTGAGCAATATCCACGACATCTGGCCTATGCTCAGCAATCGGCGTGCGAGAACGATCGAA
>JANMSY010000634.1:0-7856 GCA_031389865.1 Anaerolineales bacterium
GAGTTGTGTTGTGCTATTGCCTGCTTCCACTTCGGCATTCTCAGGCCGTGGGAAACGGGCAACCAAACGCCTCGAAAGTCCCTGCACGATGGCAAATGCCAGCATGGCTGTGGTGATCTTATCCACAGGTTCAACCAGAAAGCCGGTGCTTAACACAGCAGATACAACGCTTTGGCCGGTTTGGAGAAGATAGGCGGTGATAAAAGAAGAACCGCTGGCGGTAATGCCGCCATACAGGTAGACGGAAATCGGAGTTGAAACGATTGCGGCTGTGAGCGCGATCAGGAAACCCGAGAGGATCACCTTCCACCAGTTCTTGAACAACCCGGCATTGGCACACAAGCCTGCAACCAGGCCAATGAAAAAGGCCACGGGCCACCAGGGCAGGGAATCTGGATTGAACAGTCCCCAAATGGTATTGGAAAGGGCGCCTGTCAGGGCACCTGCCCAGGGACCGCAAAGGATGGCTACCAGTACCGTGCCAATCGAATCAAGGAAAACAGGTAGTTTCAAGAGAACGACGATCTGCCCTATTGCAATGTTAATGGCAATCGCGACAGGGATGAGTACCCACGTCATGGTGGTGAAATCTTTCCCGATATTTAGCCAGGACTTGCCCTTCTGGCTCTGCATTGCTGTTTCTCGCATTGTTACCTCCGTTGAATAGAGAAGGGATTTGCCCGCAGGCGCGAGGCTGATGACAACCTCTCCAATGAGCTAGCGGGTCAACTTGTAAGATGTAACCCTGAACGCCGTTGACGGTTTCGGTGAAGTAGCCCAGCATCCAGTTTGTCCCACTCTCAGGGTCTTAGGGCTCCAGAGTTCGAGAAAGGCGTTCCATCCTTTCCACAAACAGATCAATAAAGTCTCTTGCTTTTACCCCCACTGCCACCTTCATGTTGGCGGGCTTTTTGCCGTAATTGTAGAAATCACCAATGGTCTTGCCCATCGAAATGCCGCCCGAAAGATCCACATCCACAGGCATCTCCTGATACGTGCAAAGATCAGGGGCAAAAGTCAGCGCCAGGGCGAGCGGATCATTGATCACGCATCCCTGAATACTTTGAAACTCATCATGGAATTCCATGTAAAACCGTGTCGCGTCCTCCACAAACTTTGTAATGGGTGAATCAACCTGTCGCATGCGTTGCACATCGATCAGAGTCAAAATACACTGATACGTCACATCCAGCGGGACGAGCGTGGTGGGGATGCCTGCATGGTAGACAATATGCGCGGCGTGCGGGTCCACATAGGTGTTGAACTCTGCCAGCGCAGTCGTATTGCCCTCATAGCGGATTGCACCGCCCATGATGATCAATTCCTTGACCGCCTCCACAATGCGCGGCTCCTGCCGGATTGCCAGTGCGACGTTCGTTAGCGGCCCGATCGCCACGAGTGTGATCTCCCCGGGCGAGGCCAGAATCTTCTCGATCAGAAAATCGATTCCATGCTGGAGCGTGGGCTTAATCCCCGGTTCTGGAAGATTCGCGTATCCCAGGCCCGTGTCCCCGTGTGTTTCGGGCGCGAGCAGGGACGGTTGTACGAGCGGCAGTTCACATCCCACGGCGATGGGAATATGCGTGGCACCTGCCAGCTCCAAAATGGATAAGGCGTTGACCGTGGCTTGTTCCAGGGAGCAATTGCCGTGTACAACACTCAGACCCTCGATCGTAAGCTCAGGCGAAGCCAGTGCAAGCAAAATGGCGCATGCATCATCAATGCCTGGGTCAGTGTCAACGATAATTTTTTTAGGCATGTTAATCAGGGATGCTGCGACTCAAGGCTTGCATTCTGTGCAGGAATAACTCAACGAAGTCATTGCCACGCACAGCCATGGCAACCTGCATGTTCGCCGGTTTTTGGGTGACATGGAGAATATCTGCAAATGTCTTTCCCATGGAAACTCCGCCTGAAATATCGACATCCACACAATATTCCTTCAGGGTTAATAACTCAGGCGCGATGATCGTTGCAAGGGTCAATGGATCATGTAAAGAACTGCCTGCATGCCCCAGATCAAAGGAGGCCTTTAAATAGATTTCCATTGCATCCCTGATGAAGCATGAAATGGGCGATTTGATACTCATCAACCGATCCACGTGCTGCTGCAGGAGCAGGCATTTGTGTGTGACATCCAATGGAATCAGTGTGATCGGTATCCCGGAATGGAACACAATATGCGCGGCGTGAGGGTCAACATAAATATTGAACTCCGCCTGCGGAGTGATATTGCCATACTCCAGGATCGCGCCGCCCATGATGACAAGTTCCTTCACGGCCTGTGCGAATCGGGGTTCCTTGCGGATCGCCATGGCAACATTCGTCAGCGGGCCGATGGGAAAGATGCTGATCTCATTTGGCTCTGCAAGGACTCGCTTGATCAGATAATCCACGGCATGCTGAGGTACGGGTTTCGCCTGCGGTTCAGGCAGTTGCGAATTGCCAATGCCGCTTTCGCCATGAACATAGGCGGAGGCGCGCAGCGGCTCGACGAGCGGAAACATACTTCCACTGGCAACCGGAATATGGCTGGCATGTCCCAACTCCAGGACAGAGAGCGCGTTGCGCGTGGCTTTTTCGAGTGTGACATTCCCCTGTGTAGTGGTCAGCGCTTCCAGTTGAATCTCGGGAGAAGCAAGAGCCAGCAGGAAAGCGAGGGCGTCGTCCACGCCGGGGTCGGTGTCGATAATGATTCGTTTGGGATTCAAGTTGGCTCCAGGCAGCGTCCCTGCCGCCGTGTGCCGCAATGCGGCATCTTCGAGACGGCGGCAGGAGCTTTAGTTAATGAAATTTTCCACTTCTTCCTTGGTGGGCAGGGATGGTTGTGCGCCGAATTTCGTTGTTGCAAGGGCGCCACTGGCGCATCCATAGCGGACCGATTCTTCCAGCGATTTATTTTGTAATAATGAATAGGCAAACCCGCCAATGAACGCGTCCCCTGCAGCGGTAGTATCCACAACATTGACCGGGAACGACTCGATGTGTGTCACCTGCGTATTGGTCACGATCAGTGCGCCTTTACTTCCCAGGGTAACGATGACATGTTTCACGCCGCGGTCGAGCAAAGACTTTGCAGCGCGTGCAGCGGTCGGGATATCACTCACCTCCATGCCTGAGAGCAGACTCAGTTCCGTTTCGTTTGGGATGATGTAATCGATGAGTGAGATCAGTTCTTCAGGGAGCTGTCTGGCGGGTGCAGGATTCAAAATCACGCGCAGTCCGCTTTCGTGGGCGCGCTGGGTGGCGGATAAAACTGTGGGGATTGGAATCTCAAGTTGGAGCAGGAGCAGCTTGTAATCTGAGAAGGACGCATTTGCCACATCGGCAGACAGGACTTTTCCATTGGCTCCCGCCGAAAGGACAATGCTGTTCTGTCCGCTCGAGTCGACAACGATGATGGCGGTGCCTGTCGAAGCGTTGTTGCGCTGGACGTAATGAAAATCCACATTATTTGATTTTAGATTATCAAGCAGGAAATCGCCAAAACTATCGTTGCCAACGCGCCCCAGCATGGACACCTGCGCGCCATGCCTTGCCGCTGCGACGGCCTGATTGGCTCCCTTACCCCCTGGGATGACCTGCAAATCTTCTCCGCTGATGGTTTCTCCCGGCTGGGGAAAGCGCGGTGTGCGCACCACAAGATCAGTATTCAGCGAACCAATGACAAGAATATCGGGCATTTTCGAATTTTACTCCATTTAAAAAATCACACTGTCATAGTATGGTGGGATTATTGAAATCGTGAAACGGATCCTTCCAACCGAAAAAGTTCCTCAGGCGGTCTCGTAAATCACTCGGACCTTGGGTAGGGAAACTCCGTATCTTCAAAAATGATGATGAAGATATAATAAACATTGAAAAGCGCTCGGGTGCCCCCCTCACCCAGGCGCTTTTCGTTTAAGGCAAAAGGGAATGTTTTCTCCAGATTTTTTAAAGAAAAAAGAGTCATGACAATGATGGCTTTTTTCCTGTACTACATTGAAAACAAAAAAACATGCCCGAAGCATGTTTCTTTGTGTGCCCCTCGCGGATCTGTTCCGAACCACTCCCTTCCCTAAAATCAGGGGAAAATACAGTACAAAAGCATTAAGTTCCGAGAATCTAATTAAAACTTGGGGACATTGCTTTTCACACATCATGGCGAAACAGGGCATACTCTGCTATGTAAATATTTTTGACATTCCTCTTCTGTCCAGGTGCGCGTCAGGCGAGACTGCGCCAGCGCAACCAGGTCTTCAATTTGCAGTGTATAGACACGCACACCATCATCTCTCCCTGTAAACAGGAGAGTTCCATCTGGACTGAAGGCAACACAACATATGCCTACCCCGCTTCCATAAAGCGTGAGCAGTTCCTGGCCTGAAGTGGCGTCCCATAATTTTGCTGTTCCATCACGGCTCGCTGTGGCCAGCCGCGTCCCGTCCGGGCTGAAGGTGATGCTCACAATTGAACTCGTATGTCCCTGAAAGCTGAGCATTTCCTCTCCGGGGAAGGCATCCCACACCTTGATAATTTCTGTATTGCTGGCCGTAGCGAGACGTTTTCCATCGGGACTGAAAGCCACACCGAACACTGTTCCAGGATGATTGAGGCTAAACAATTCCTTGCCGGTGGTCATATCCCATATCCTGGCGCTTCCATCGTCTGAACCTGTAGCCAGACGTGTCCCATCCGGACTAAATGTCGCAATAGGAACACCTGATTGATGCCCCTCAAGCACGAGCGTTTCCTTTCCGGTCTTTATTTCCCAAATTCTGATCTTATCATCTTCCGATCCAGTGGTAGCCAGCTGTGATCCATCACGGCTAAATACCACCCATACGACCGGCCCCGTGTGCGCCCCGATGGTGAGAAGTTCCTTGCCTGTTCCTACATCCCACACTTTCGCCGTGCCATCAAAGCTGCTGGTTGCGATACGGGATTCATCTGGGCTATACGCGAGACCACGCACATGATCCGTATGGCCAAGTAGAGTCAGAAGTTTCTCAGCTACATAACTATTTCCGGCAGAGGCCATTTTTTGAGAAATTTGCCATACTTCGGGAACTGTGGCGGATTCACCTATCATCCACCAGACGCTTACCATCCGGGCTGAGGGTAAACCAGCTTGTGTTTCCAGCAGGATGAGACAGGGTCAGCACCTCACGGCTGGGGGTCAAATCCCAGATTTTTACTGTTCCGTCTGTGCCATTAGTGGCTATCTGCGTTGTGTCGGGGTTGAAGGCCGCGCTCTCAATTGCCTCGGCGTGACCCGCAAGTGTGAATAACTCGCGCCCCGTCAGGGCATCCCATACAATCGCCTTTTTGTCGAGGCTCGTTGTGACAATGAACTTTCCATTGGGGCTGAAGGCAGCAGATGTATGACTGTTTGTATGTCCGCGCAGCGTAAACAGTTCCTGGCCGGTGCGGATTTCTGAGATCTTGACCATACTGCCATCTTCGCTGGTAGCAAGCCGCGTTCCATCTGGACTGACAGCCATGCCAAGACCGGGGAGCGCGAGCAACTCCTTTCCACTCTTCACATCCCATACTTTCACTGTGCCATCGAAGCTGGCCGTAATCAACTGCTGACCGTCCGGGCTGAAGAAAACGTGTATCACTACATCAGTATGACCACGCAAGGTGAATAGCTTCCGTCCGTTTTCTGCGTCCCAGAATATGGCAGTCTGATCCACACTGGCGCTGGCGACCTGTTTCCCATCCGGGCTGAAAACAACATCCACAACAGGCTGTGAATGGTCAGATAGGGTTAGCAACTCCTGACCTGTTGCGGCCCATATCCTAACGGTTTGGTCGTCGCCTGCCGTGACCAGGCGGTTCCCATCCGGGTGAAAAGCCACGGAGTTGCCTCCTCCTCTTTTGTGGCCATGCAGTTCAAGCAGATTTTTCCCCGTGGAAGCACTCCAGATTTTCGTCGTGCCATCCTGGCTGGCGCTTGCCAGCTTCGATCCATCAGGACTGAATGCGATTCTCCAGATTTCCGCGTTGTGGCCCTTTATCGTGAGCCGAACGCGAGATGCCATAACGGCTTTGTGAAGTGCATCTTGTGCCTCGAGCGTGTGTTCCGTCGAAACCGCCTGCAACGCGAGCAAAATACTGCGCTCAGGATCCACATCCAGATTGCTGATCGACGCGGCGGCCAGCTCACGCGAAGCAGAAAGACGGGCCTCCTGTTGAGCCCGCTGGCTGAGCATAAAGGAAGCCATCGCGAATACTCCGGCAATAATCAATGCGCCAGTGAGAAACAGAGCCCGGCGTCTCAATTGTCCTGCTGCCTGAGTCTGTTCTTCCGTTCGTTGTCTCTGCAGATCCAGTTCACGCTGGCGCTGCGCTTCGCGCTCGGCAAGTTCACGCTCAGTAGATTCCACTGAGGCGTTCAGAAACTCGTGCTCCAATTCGTTTAACTCATCTGCATGGGCTATGGCCCACTCACGAGCCTGTGATAGACGGGCGCCGCGATAGAGCAGATCGTCTTCACGCTCCATGTCCAGCCATTCCTGTGCGGAGTCGGTCAAATGGCGGTGTAAACGTAAGCCTTCACGGTTATCTTCCAGCCAGCTCCGCAGCGTGGGCCATTCACGGATCAACGCTTCGTGGGCCACTTCCGCTGAGTCCTCGCTGGTGGTGATCAATCTTGCATCAGCTAATGCCTTCAGGACCCCGTGCGTAGTGGCAACATCCTCTGGCTTCAAAATCAATTCATTGAATGTTGCCCGGCGGCGTGTGTCTGACGCAGACGTTTCATCATTAAGTTCCGTCAGACGCAGAAAGATCCGGCGTGCGATCGCCTGTTGTTCGGGCGTGAACTGATCCGTAAACATGGTCTCGGCTGTTTCTGCAATCGCACCGCGTACGCCGCCCGAGGCGGCATAGCCACTCAGCGTGAGGGTCCGTCCACGACGTCTCAGCCAGGTTTCCAGTAACGCATGGGAGAGCAAAGGAAGTCAATGAGCTTGCTTTAGAAAAGTCTTTACAGGCAGAATGATTCAGTCGAGAGGAGATTTACCATGCATCTATATACCTTGAAAAATCAAAATGGTTTCACTGGAGTGATAATGTTTACAAAACATCCTTCCCTTCCCTGCTGCCTACGTGCCAGTTATCAGAATTGCTACTGCGAGAGGCCTTTTGTTAGTCAATATCTGACTTGATGTGCTGGCACCAAATAGTCATATGATGAGATTTACTATGCGGCCTATCGGGCCATAGGGAAAGACAAAAAGAGCGTAGCAGAACCGTAACCGAGAGTGTATGCTCGGCTACGGTTATTTTGATTACTCCATGATTCCATAATTGTTTCTTGTGGCCTTACGAAAATCACTTTTGTCGATCTCAGTTTGCGAGAGCAAGCCTAGGATGTGCTGTGGCGTCATCATTATTTCTAAAGTGTTTCCAAACTGATTTGTTATACATCAATTTGGAAGGAGAAAATCCTTGCTTGACCATGGGGCATTTCTGTTAGTAAGCGGACTCGAACCGCGCAACAGGAGTTTTACTCACTTCTGGCTCTACAGAATGGCTAAAGTATCCACTTTTCCCCCTTGAATCAAACCTTTTTTCAGGCAAATCCGAGAACACGCGCGGGTGGGTTTGACGCGCCAACCAAATCAAGCGCCCGTATAGTGGTTTCTGTCCCCGGGACCAAATGTGACGATTCGCTGCCAGAATTAGGATGTACATTATTTACATCCAGGGTGCCCTGGTTATACTTTACTCGAGTGTTGTGTTTTGACAAAATAGGGAAAGAATGCTAACTTACTGAGAGACATATTCGATCAAGGCTGGTAAAAGACATGCAATTACCAATTTTAGCACCTGCGCCCCTGGTAAGCCAACACGCTGAGGCTTTCAAA
>JANMSY010000635.1:0-8202 GCA_031389865.1 Anaerolineales bacterium
GTCACAAATTGCGCTTTCCCACCTTTAAAAAAGCGCAATTTGTGACCGCCCTGGGTATAGCCTGTTTTCACGGCAACAATAAATATAAACAATAGGGTAACCAAAAGCGCGATGGTCTCCAGCAGGACAAGATTCGCCTGCGCATCTTTGACCTGTCCGCCCCAGACAATATCTGCCGGTATGAGACCCAGCACCACCAGAATATGAAAGATGAAGAGCACTCCCAGCGCTGCTAAAAGTATGTTGCCAGCCAGTTTTGCACTGATAAACTTTTTCATGTTGTTAATCCTATCACTGTTCACTGCGCTGTATTGCCGCCATCCACCAACAGCAAATGTCCTGTCATGAAAGACGAATCATCAGAGGCAAGGAACAACACAGCTTTGGCGATCTCTTCAGGTTTGCCGAACCGTCCCATCGGGATGTACGCACTCGACTCTTTCATTGCCTCATCGATTGTCACAGAGTCTGAGCCTTCGAAATAACCCTTCTCCAGCCAGCGATCCACAAGCGTGTCGCCGGGGCAGACTGCGTTGACGCGGATATTCTCACGCGCGTAATCGAGCGCCATTGCTTTTGTCATCATACCCACCGCGCCCTTACTCGCGATATATGGGAACGCGTCTCTTCCGGCCACCACCGACCAATCGGAGCCGTTGTTCACGATTACGCCGTATCCCTGCTGCTTCATGTGCGGGATCACCAGCTTGCACATGCGCCACACCGCGGTCACATTAATGGCGAGGGTCTGCTCCCAGATTTCATCGGATGTCGTTTCGGCGGTGCCACTCGTGACGATACCCGCATTGTTGAACAGGATGTCCACGCGGCCAAATTCGGATAGGGTCTGCTCGAGGACGCGGGAACAATCAGCGGCTTGAGAATGATCTGCCTGGACGAATATGCCTCTCACGCCCCGCTGCCTGATCCCATTTACCACGCCCTGACCCAGATCCGCGCGGCGTCCCGAGATCACCACGTCCGCGCCTTCCTCTGCAAAGAGCAGCGCAGTTGCCTTGCCGATTCCCGATGTCCCACCGGTGACGATCGCAACTTTGTTCGTCAGTTTTCCCATATTCTTCTCCTGAATGACTTGACAAGGTGATTATATTCGCAATAACATATCAGGCATGAAACTTCACACTCCAATTAAAGCTGTTTTCTTCGATCTCGATGGAACACTCCGCCACAGCGTTCCTTCCGGCGGGGATGTTCTCACTGATTATGTCATCACACTTGGCCTGCGCGTCAACCATGAAGACCGGATACGCGGCATGCGCTGGGAACATCTCTATTGGGCAAATTCAGTGGACCTGCGCGATGACCTGATCGCTCATTCCGGCGAAACCGAAAATTTTTGGATCGAATACAGCCGTCGCCGCCTGATTGCGATGGGTGCATCCTCCACGTGGGCTCTCACGTATGCGCCCAAGGTTTCACTTCACATGGGTGCGGAATACAAGCCCGAGAGCATCGTCCCGAATGAGGTGCGCAACGCGCTCGTTCAACTAAAACAGGCTGGCTACATTATGGCTGTGCTTTCAAACCGCAATGAGCCATTTGTGAAACTGCTGAACGCTCATAATATTCATGAGTTCTTTGATTTTTCAATCGCGGCAGGTGAAGTGGACTCATTCAAGCCTGCCCCTGGTCTGTTTGAACATGCGCTGAAACGTACAGGACTGACCGCGCAGGAAGCGATCTACGTGGGCGACAATTATTTTGCAGATGTTGTTGGCGCTCGTAGCGCGGGACTGACACCTGTTCTCTATGACCCGGTTGGAATCTTCCCGGAAGCAAACTGTCCCACGATCAAATCCTTCGATGAGTTGAATTCCCTGATCAAGGATATATAATAGAAATGTAAGCCACCCAGGGGATATTTAACCGTTATGGCGAAAGGAAGAACCTATGGCATGGGAGCGTAGAATCATGCGGACGATTCGTGTCCGCAACGAACATAAGGCCGGCACGCTGGCACGTTTGCTGGCGGCAATTTCGAGCATGGGAGCGAGTGTCGGCACCATTGAGCTGATCAATGAAACCACCAGCTCCGTGGTGCGTGACATTACCGTATATGCAGACGATGCCGAGCACATGGACAAGGTGATCGAGGCCATGCGCGACAATGTGGGCACGCGCGTCATGGAAATTCGTGATGAAGTGCTTGCGCTTCATCTAAAAGGGAAGATCGCCATCCGCTCACGTTATCCCATTGATTCGATCGCAACCCTGCGCCGTGTGTATACCCCGGGCGTTGCCGAAGTCTGTTTGAAGATCGCGGATGACCCTGAACTGGCGCGGCTGTATACAAGTGTGAGTCATTTTGTTGCCATTGTTACGGATGGGACTGCCGTTCTGGGCCTGGGCGATATTGGTCCACTGGCAAGCATGCCCGTCATGGAAGGCAAAGCCATGTTGATGGAAACACTGGTTGGGCTTTCGGGTATGCCGATCCTGTTGAATACTAAAAATGTCGATGAAATTGTCCAGGCGGTGGCAGCCATTTCACCAACCTTTGCCGCAATCCAACTGGAGGACATCTCTGCGCCGCGCTGCTTTGAGGTGGAGGAGCGTTTGCAAGCCATGCTGGATATCCCAGTCATGCATGATGACCAGCACGGGACGGCGGTAGTCAGTACTGCGGCGCTGAGGGTTGCTGCAAATCGCACCGGCGTGGACATCAACAAGGCTGTGATCGGGCAGATTGGCCTGGGCGCGGCCGGCAACGCGATCGGGAAGATGGTCATGCGTCTCACGGGCAACCCTGTATTGGGGACAGATGTGAATGAGGACGCGGTCGACCGCTTCGCGCGCGATGGCGGCAGGAGAGCCAGCTTAAGAGAGATCATGGCTGAATGTGACATTGTCATCGCCACCACGGGCGCGCCGAATCTTATCAAACCTGAAATGATCCGCAAGGGACATATCATCCTTGCGCTATCGAACCCGAATGCCGAGATCGATCCCGATGTTGCATTGGCTCATGGCGCTGCGTTCGCGGCGGATGGAAAATCGGTTAACAACGTGCTGGGTTTCCCCGGCATTTTACGCGGCGCAGTGGATGCGAATGCACCGCGCATCACCAACGAGATGCTGCTGGCTGCGGTGGATGTGCTTGTTCGCATGACGCCCGCGGGTGAGCTGATGCCCAATCCGCTCGATAAGAAGGTGCATCTCGAAGTGGCACGCGCCGTGGCACAGACCGCCATGGATCAAGGTATCGCACGGGCAGATTTTGTTCATTATGTGGAGGCATAAAAAGCAGGGATGGGCAGCTGCCCATCCCTGCTTTTTATCAGACGGTTTCCCTGATCAGTTCCTTCAAGGCAGTCCCCAGTCGTGTAATTCCTTCGCGTATTGTGTCGGGATCCGAATACGAGAAGTTGATCCGCATCGTATTCTTTCCGCCACCTTTCGGGTGGAAGGCCTCCCCCGGGACAAAGGCAACCTTCTTCTGGATCGCGAGCTTGAGCACATCGGCTGCATCCATATCCTCTGGTAATGTGCCCCACAGGAACATGCCCCCGTGCGGACGGCTCCAGGTCACTTCGGTGGGGAACATCTCTTCCATCATTTCGAACATCACATCGCGGCGTTCCTTGTAGGTGGCACGGATCACCTTGACGTGTTCATCCAGGAAACCGCCTTTGCCCACTTCATATGCAACATACTGATTGAAGGAGGCTGTGTGCAGATCCGCGGCCTGTTTCGTCATCACCAGTTTGCGAATTACCTCAGGCGGGGCGACCACCCATGCAAGCCTCAGGCCTGGTGCAAGCAGTTTCGAGAAGGTGCTCAGATAAATGACATTGCCGCTGTAATGTCCGCCGTTGGGGCCGCGGAACTCACTATCCAGTGAAGCAACAGAGGGGATGTGGTCGCCTTCGTAGCGCAGCTGACCGTATGGATCGTCCTCGACGATGGGCACGCCGTATTTATCCGCCAGCTCAACCAGCTTCCTGCGGCGTTCCAGACTGAGAGTGGAACCGCTTGGGTTCTGGAAGTTTGGCAAAATGTAAATGAACTTCGGCCCAATGCGCAGGGCTGCTTCGAGTTCGTCCACGATCATGCCGTCCGCATCTGCGCGGACGGGGATGTACTGCGCGCCATACGAGTTCCATGCCTGTAATGCCCCCAGATACGTCGGTGACTCAACGACGATGTAATCGCCGCGGTTGACAAACAGCCGCCCGATAAAATCCAGCGCCTGTTGTGACCCGGAGGTGATCAGGATATTGTCAGGTGAGATTTCCACGCTGTAGCGTGCATTGTGGCGTGCGATCATCTCGCGTAGAGGCAGGTATCCTTCTGTTGTACTGTACTGTAAAGCCTGTGGACCAAAATGATCGATCACATAATTGCACGCCTCACGGAATTCACGCAGTGGAAACACCTCGGGCGCAGGCAGTCCCCCCGCGAACGAAATGATATCAGGCTGCTCTGTGAATTTGAGCAGTTCACGAATGACCGAACTGCCCATCTTTTGCATACGGTGAGCATATCGATACTCCCAGGGTGTTTGCATATTTTCTCCTTGAGAAAAGAATAAAAAAGCCTGACAGGTATACGGGTACCGTCAGGCGTGCTGACCTTTTGACATCAGGATGTCATGAAGGAATATTGCCAGAAATCGTCTCATGGCTATTTATATCTTACCCAATTTCGTTTCATCGCGCAATTGACAATTGACATACGATTCGCATGATTCAGCGAACTGTAAGGTTATACTCTGCTGATAGGTGCTTATGAAAGAGGATCTGACGGCTTTACTCTCTCAACTGGCAAACGAGGATTACTGCCATCTCACTACCAGGGGACGCCTGAGTGGACGTCCGCATGAGATTGAGATCTGGTTTGGGGTTCAAAAGGACAGCATTTATCTCATGGCTGGCAACCATAACTCAGATCGGGTGAAGAATCTGCTCAAAGACCCGAATGTGACCGTGAGGATCGCAAAACACAGGTTAACAGGCACAGCGCGGATTGTGAAAGAGAAAGAGGAGGAAATGACAGCGCGCTATATGATGGCTGAGAAATATCAGGAATGGGAGCAAGGAAGAACCCTCAGCGAATGGGCGCGGACAGCGCTGGTGGTGGGGATCGAACTCCAGTCACTACAGATAGACAGGAAATAATGATCTGATGGCAGAAAACTCGCTGCGATACCCCACGGTCCTTTTCGATTGGGGCGATACCGTTATGCACGATCATCCCGAGATAACCACGCCGATGGTCGAGTGGGAAACGGTTGAAGTTGTCAAAGGAATTGCGGATGTGCTTGCATATCTTCATTCGAGTGGACGGCAGATTGTCCTGGCGACGAGCGCATCCATCTCAGACGAAAGCCAGATCCGTGGGGCCCTGGCGCGTGGCGAACTCGACACATACTTTTCACACATCTATTGCTTCAAGAATACGAGCTTGCCTAAAGGGGATGCATTTTATCGTCACATTTTGAGTGACCTTGGCATCTCGGCTTCTGAGGCGCTGATGGTGGGCGATGGTTTCGAGAAGGATGTCCAGATCCCGAATACGTTGGGGATGTTTGCTGTCTGGTTCAATCCGGGGTCGGACGAAATTCGCAGGGATGATTTACACGCCACTGTCCATTCGATGCAGGAATTGCGGGAGTTTTTCCAGGTTTGTGATCAGAACGAGTAAGTTAAGTTTTCATGAAGTATGCCCTGTTTTCTGTAACATTTTGCGGTCCCGGTAGTTAAGTAGTATGTTCCATGAGACAAATTGATGTCCTGGACCCCATATATTCAAGGAGACTAAAATGGCATATACCCTAGATACGAAGGTTGGCGAACTCTTAAAAGACACTCATGCTGTAGAGGTCCTGGAACGGCATGTACCAGGTATCTCGACGAATTCCATGATCGGGATGGCATCCGGAATGACGATCAAGTCCCTGCTTGCCATGCCACAGGCCCGGCAATATGGTGTCACAGAGGAAAAAGTAAGGACAATTCTCGAAGAAATCAACAAGCGGACTTGAATACCTTACACTTTCAAAATCGGGACGCTGATTCACGCTGAAAACGCAGATTTCCCTTTTTGAATCAGCGAAGATCAGCGTTTTTCTGCGTCCCAAAACCATTCTGTAAGGTAATTCATCCATCGCAATACAAATACCGGGTGTAGAAAATGTAGTCGATGTGTTTCTGCATCCAAAGAGGACTGGTATGTGAATACCAGTCTTTTCTTTTCCTGCGGTAAAACCTCTCACATTTCATCGAGGAGCATTCATTATGGACGTAGTGACACGGTCGCGCACAATTCCATGCCATGAAATAACCTTACAACTGAATATTTCCACACGTCCCGCGTAGCGTGGCATGAAAGCGCGATCCTCGTTAAGCAAGATATAAGTCGTAAGCACCGTTTTTCCGTGGGATATCCGCGTGCTGCGATGATTAGTTGGGCGTTTCCTATATAGCGCCCGCGGAGGTGACGATGAATCGAAAGAGTAGTGCAAGTCTGCGCTGGATGTTGACCCTGGGATACCTGGGAGTTCTGGGTTTTCTGCTGGGCTGTGCAACGATCGGGCTGGGACAATCTGCTGTGCAGCAGGGAATCCTGCAGTTGGATGGTGGGATCATAAAATTCAAAAACCAAAATGGCGGCCTGGAACAGCTGGCAGCGATATCCAGTTTCGATCTGATTGGCAGATTGGATAGCACCGAACCCTGGACGGTGGCGGCCAGACCGCTTCAGAGGAACGAAGCAACACAAATTGCACAGGATTTGCAGGTCGGCGATATGGTACGCGTTCGAGGCAGCATTTTGGAGGATGGCGCCTGGCTTGCCCATTCCATTGAACGGGCTGATGAACAGACAGGTCAGACCATCAACATCGTTGGCGAGGTCGCGTCCACGGATCCGCTGGTGGTAAATGGAACAACTTTCAATGTTACAGGCGACACAGTGGTTAGTGGCGATGTTCAGCCTGGAACGCTTGTTCGCGTGGATGTTCTCGCACTGGAGGATGGAACATGGGAAGTCATCGGTGTGGCGCCGCAAAACGGCCTGCCAGCAGCCTCTGGTTGTACAACGGTTAGCGCTACAGTTGTCAGTGTGAGTGGGAATGAGATCCAGTTTTTAGGCTGGCCTACGACTGTCACCGTAGAGGATGATGCTCAACCCGATACTGATGACAACAATAATGACTCAAACGAAAATGGAGATAATAGTGATGGAGTGGATATCGCCAATCTCCAGCCAGGGCAGCAGGTTCTTGTCGTCCTCTGTGCATCCGAAAATAATCAAGTTGTGATCACGAAGATTACTGTCCTCGATGAAGACGGTACTACTGATACTCATGACGGTGAAAAGGTATTGATCTGTCACAAGCCTGCTAAAAAGGGTGGACACACAATAAGCATTTCATCCTCAGCAGTGCCCGCACATCTTGGACATGGCGACAAGATGGGAGCCTGTCCTTGAGAATTTCCTAACTATGATCACGTCGGAATGAACAGGTTCATTCCGACGTGATCGTTTTCTCTGTATAATTGCCACGAATAGCAGCCCTATGAGCGATATCCACGAGCAGGTACGTCTACTATTGGAAAGCGAAGGCGCCAATTTTCGCGTCATCGAACATGAGCCGGAGGGCCGCACTGAAGTGATCGCGCAGATACGGGGTAATAGGATAGAGCAATCCATCAAGTCCATGGTATTGCAGGTGAGACTCAATAGAAAGGAAAACATCTATTGCCTGGCAAATATTCCGGGCGATTGCCGCGTGCATTGCGAAGGAGTTAAAAATTATTTCAATGCAGATAGCGTCGCATTTGCAAAACGGGAGAAGGCGCAGGAATTAACGGGATGCGTCATCGGGGCGATTCCACCTTTTTCGTTCAGCGACTCGTTGCAGTTGTTGGCTGATCCGTTGATACAGCAGAACGATGAAGTCGTTTTCAATGCCGGTCGTTTGGACCGTTCCATCATGATGAAATTAAGCGACTATCTTCGGATCGCAAAACCAAAACTGGTACCGATTGCCCGGCGTGGTTGAATGCTTCACTAGTGGTGCGTTTGGAAAGTAATTTAACTCGAGTGTTGTGTTTTGACAAAATAGGGAAAGAATGCTAACTTACTGAGAGACATATTCGATCAAGGCTGGTAAAAGACATGCAATTACCAATTTTAGCACCTGCGCCCTTGGTAAGCCAACACGCTGAGGCTTTCAAA
>JANMSY010000655.1:0-3008 GCA_031389865.1 Anaerolineales bacterium
CGGACAACGACGGCAGGTCCTCTACATGTATCTGACCCTTATCATGGCCTTTGGCATCCTGGCATTGATGATTGCCGTTCCACTGGGTGGACAGGGAGCGTATGGACTTGCCCTTTTTATCGCCAATGAAATGAATTTCAACCTGCTGGGCTATCGCATCGTCCCAAGCGCATTGCTGATCCAGATTCTGGTGGGTCTCCTGGTTCCACTGATTGCCGGGCTCGTACCCGTGATCAAAGGCTCGCGTATTACAGTTCTGCGTGCTCTCAGCGAGGGGCTGGCCGGGGACGAAGAGCAGGCACAGGCTGGTGAAACGCGCCTATCCTGGTTCGATTGGATGCAGGTCAGGGTGACCCGAATCCTTGCCATGCGGGGAATCCACATCCCGCGTCCGTTTGTGATCTCACTCCGAAACACATTTCGTAGAAAGGGACGCCTTGCGTTGACTCTGTTTACGTTGACGATGGGCGGCGCGATTTTCATTGCAGTGTTCAATGTTCGTGTGACCCTGCATGATTACATTGGGCAGATCGGGAAATATTTCACTGCCGATGTGTCCGTTGATTTCGACACGCCCTACCGCCTGACGGAAATCGAGCGTCAGGCAATGAAAGTGGATGGCGTTCAGCATGTGGAAGGCTGGCAGTTCGTGAGCGGCGACCTGCTGGATGATGACGGTCGTATCCTTGAGAACATCAATATTTTCGGACCACCCGCAGACAGTACACTGATCGAACCGCTGCTGGTGGCAGGTCGCTGGATCCGACCTGGAGATGTTCGCAAAATGGCGATGAGTGAAGGCACGCTTCAATATTTCCCGAACCTGAAACCTGGTGATTCTTTGAGTCTAAAGATCGAAGGACGCGATGAAGTTTGGGAGGTCGTTGGCATATTCAAATTTGTGGACCGCGAAGGGGTTCTGGCATACGCACCCTATGAGCATGTTTCGCAGATGAATAACCTTGCCAATCGTTCGTATTCATTCAGGCTTGTGACAGACCAACACGACCGGCCCTACCAGGATGCGAAAGCGGAGGAGTTGGACAGCTACTTCCGCAGCCTGGGGTACAAAGTGCGCGTGGCGCAGGCGGGACGTGCTTCACTGGATACGGCAGTGGAAAGTTTGGATACACTGGTTGTATTCCTGCTCATCATGGCGGTGTTAACTGCGGTGGTGGGGTCCATGGGATTAACTGGGACAATGGGTATGAACGTCCTTGAACGGACGCGTGAGATCGGCATTATGCGCGCTATTGGCGCGGATGACCGCGCCGTGATGCGAACTGTGATCGCTGAAGGACTCGTTATCGGTATGATTTCATTTATTCTGGCGATCGTACTTTCGATCCCATTTACATATGGGCTCTCCACAATCGTCAGCCTGGCTGTGTTCGAATCGCCGATCGAGGTGGTATTCACTTATTTGGGATACGCGATCTGGCTCGGCCTTGTTCTGGTTTTATCTGCGTTTGCGAGCATTTTACCCGCCCGTAATGCGGCGCGCCTGACGATACGTGAAGTACTGGCATATGAGTGAGAAACACTTGATGGTTGAGTGCCCGTGCGATTGTGGCAGGGCGTATCCGAAAACGTACTTTTTTGCATCCATGTGCTGGTTTAAATATGCCCCAACGAGTATGGGGCTGCCCAACCAGCGAATCATTTTCGAAGGAAGGTAATAATGAAGAAGATTTTTTATAAACGGGTTGTGCTGGTTGTAGTTCTTATTCTGGGAATCACCGCCTGCGCAAACCAGGCAGCGACCCCGCAAGACACGGCCGCAGAACCTGTCGGTGTGACGACAAACGATGGAATTGTAGCGGAAGGTAATCTCAGACCTGAACACGCCGTGAATCTTTCCTTCCAGGCGTTTGGAGTGGTGGAAGAGATCCACGTGAAAATTGGCGACTCTGTTAGCCAGGGTGACGTGCTTGCTCGTCTTTCCAATGCCAGCCAGGCTGATGCCCAGCTGGCCGCGGCAAACCTGGAACTGGTCACCGCCCAACAGGCCCTTGATACACTCAACCGTACAGGGGGCTCCACCCTTGCATCTGCATGGACGGCTTATATGGACGCGCAGGTTGTCCGCGCCGAAGCAGAGCGTGAGTGGGAGGATTTCAACGTTGACGACATCGATGACCGCATTGAGGATGCAGAAACGGAGATCCAGGACCGCCAGGAAGATCTAAACGATGCGCAGGAGGAGTTCGACAAATACAAGAATCTGGATGAAGACAACGCCACGCGCAAGACCGCGGAGGATGACCTTGAGACCGCGCAGGAGGATTACAACGAAGCTGTGCGCGAACTCGAGGAGATCGCTCGTGAACGCGATACTGTCCAGGCTGCGTTGGACTCTGCATTGGCGGCTGAGGCCGAAGCGAAGCATCAGTATGATATTTCCTCTGAGGGTGTAAACGCCGATCAACTCGTACTGGCACAGGCACGCTTTGAAAACGCCCGGGCACAGATTGCTGCTGCGGAATCGAACCTATCCAGTTACGTGCTCAGTGCTCCCTTCGACGGTGTAGTAGCCGATGTGGCCGTCGAAATCGGTGAGCAGGTGTCGGCTGAGTCTCGAGCCGTGAGTGTCGCAGATACATCTGCCTGGATCGTGGAGACCACTGACATCACCGAGCTCGAAGTCGTAAATATCGTCGAAGGTCAGAAGGTGACGTTCACCGCTGATGCGCTGCCCGAGGCCAGCATGGCAGGCGTTGTGAGTCAGGTCAGCCAGTCATCCTACACGCAAAGTGGCGATGTCATCTATACGGTGCGCATACAGGCCAGTGAAGTTGACCCACGTGTGAAATGGGGCATGACCGTGGAAGTGAACTTTGAGCCTTTGGAAAATTAACTTGACATTAGAAAAAATTTTTTCGTGACAAAAGGTATTGACTTTGATATTTTTAAGCGCGACAATAAAACTCCTCCGATAAAAAGCAAACCTGAGGAAACTCAGCGGCGCAAAGTCATGGGTCTACAATCACAGCAGGATCGTGATCAGG
>JANMSY010000664.1:0-3107 GCA_031389865.1 Anaerolineales bacterium
TGAAAAAACTCACACGTCCTGCCCTAACCATCGGACTGAGTTTACTTCTGGCAATCTTCAGCGCCGCACTGACCTACTCAGCGCCATCATCAACACAGGTGAATCTTTCTGCCACCGGGTTCCTGGTTCAGGTCACTCCAACCCCGCAGGTGGAAGACAAATCTGAGATTGGGTCTACAGATGAAATTATCATTATGGGTGGGGTGATCGTTTTTATAATTATCACCCCGATTTTCCTAAGCAGAAAGGCATGGCGGTAACCTTCAGCCCGTAGTCGAATATCCTTTTTCAAATAAAAAATGCGGACGAAAAATCGTCCGCATTTTTATGATTATATGCTGTTCCTACTTTTGCTTTGCTTCTTCGCGTCCCATTGCATCCATTACGGCTACGGCAGCCATTTGAACAATGGCATTTACATCGTCGCCGGTCTGCAATACATGGACGGGTGCGCCCATGCCAAGCAGAATGGGGCCGATCGCTTTTGCCTTGCCCAAACGCGCCAGCAATTTATAGGCGATGTTCGCCGATTCAAGCGATGGGAAGACAAGTACATTCGCATCCTTTACCCCGCTGAATGGATAGCGGTCTTCAATGATATCCGCCACGACAGCTGTGTCCGCCTGCATCTCGCCATCCACATCGAGGTCCGGACGGCGGGACTTTGTCAGTTGAACGGCGCGGCGCACCTTGTCTGAAAGCGGATGTGGCGTTGATCCGAAGTTTGAGAATGAGAGGAAGGCCACGCGCGGGTCGATCTCCAGACGTTTGGCGAAATCCGCTGCGAGGCAGGCGATATCGCAGAGGTCCTCCGCGGTCGGCTCGATGTTCACCGGTGCATCGGTGAAGAGATAGACGCGATCTTCAACGATCATGATGTACACGCCCGCGGCACGGGTCACGCCCGATGCTGTGTGATGCACCTGTAGGGATGGGCGGATGACCTCAGGATAATCGTAAGTCAGGCCCGAAACAAATGCATCCGCATCACCCATCTTCACCATCAATGTCCCGAGAATGTTGGGGTCGTTTACAAACTTTTTCACATCCACCCGGGTTACGCCTTTGCGCTGGCGCAACTCATAATAAGCATTATTATAGGATTCAAGCTTGTCAAACTTATCGGGGTCAACCACTTGAGGCTTGTAGTCCAGACCCAGGTTTTTGATCTGTTCATCGATCACGCTCTGACGCCCGATCAAAACGGGAGTGGCGATGCCCTCCTCCTTGATCTGATACGCAGCACGGATGATCTTCTGTTCTTCGCCCTCAGCAAAAGCGACACGTTTGATCCCCCCTGAGGAGCGCGCCTTGTTCTGGAAGAAGTACCGTACCTGCTCGCCCTTGCCCTGGCGATATGCAAGCTGTTCGCGATATTCATCGATGTTGATGGGCTTGCGAGCCACGCCTGTCTTCATTGCCATGTCGGCGACGGCGGGCGCTTCCCACAAAAGGACACGCGGATCAAGCGGTGTGGGAATAATGTATTCACGACCAAACTTGATACTGTCGCCGCCATAGGCACGGATCACAGAATCCGGAACATCCTCCTTGGCAAGGGCGGAAAGTGCCTTGGATGCCGCGAACTTCATCTCTTCGTTGATCGCTTTTGCCCGAACATCCAGCGCACCGCGAAAGATGAACGGGAAGCCGAGTACATTATTGACCTGGTTGGCATAATCCGAGCGCCCCGTTGCGATGATCACATCCTTGCGGGCTTCCTTTGCCAGTTCAGGCCTGATCTCCGGATCCGGATTTGCCATCGCAAATATGATCGGGTCATCCGCCATGGACTTGACCATGTCTGGTGTCATCACGTTGGCAACGGAGAGACCGTAGAATACGTCCGCGCCACGCAAGGCGTCTGATAAGGTGCGTGCATCTGTATCTACAAGGAAACGTTCCTTGTATTTGTTCATACCAACGGTACGACCCTTATAGACCACACCCTTGCTGTCGCAGAGCATGATATTTTCGCGCTTCACACCCCAACGGATCGCCAGCTCCGCACAGGAGATCGCCGAAGCGCCTGCACCTGAGATCACAATGCGGATTTCTTCATGCTTCTTACCCACGATCTCCAGGGCATTTGCCAGCGCCGCCGATGAGATAATGGCGGTACCGTGCTGGTCATCGTGAAAAACGGGAATATCGAGCATTCCCTTCAAAGTCTCTTCTATATAGAAGCATTCCGGCGCCTTGATATCCTCAAGGTTGATACCGCCAAATGTTGGCGAAATTGCGGCCACCACTTTGATGATTTCATCCGGGTCATGCGAATTCACTTCGATATCGAACACATCAATGTCGGCAAATTTTTTGAAGAGTACACCCTTTCCCTCCATGACAGGCTTGCTGGCAAGCGCGCCGCGGTCGCCAAGCCCAAGAATGGCTGTACCATTGGAGACGACTGCAACCAGGTTTCCTTTCGACGTGTACTCGTAGGCATCTTCTGGATTCTTTTCAATCTCCAGAACTGGCTCTGCAACCCCAGGCGAATATGCCAGACTCAAGTCACGCTGGGTATCCATGGGTTTGGTGGGCACAATTGCCACCTTGCCGGGTTTACCTTTTAAGCGATGGTATTCAAGTGCGTCTTCGCGTGTGAACTTAGCCATACAACCTCCTTTGATGTGAAATACTATTCAGATTATTCCACGAGTTACATGAATTACCTAGTTGCATTTGTCACGATTCTACAATTGCTATAATGCCCTAGGTCACAAATTACGCTTTTTTACTCTGTGAGATGCGGAATTTGTGACCGTGAAGGGTATAGTACCCTGCTGCAATGGAAAAGTTGTGCTACCAAACCCTGGAATGTTAAACTCAATCATAAACAAAAAGCTCTACTTTTCAATTCGGAGCCGCCAGATCTTGCTTCCCTACTATTTAGCAAGGCAGAATCTCGATTAGGAAACTCAGAGTAGGACCATCTCTACAACTCGTCCCAGTCTGGTCTTTCTGATCCAGCTCTCTCACTATTTCAAAGTCAGCTAGGGTAAATTGAACGTCCTCACCAGGAAGACCGCCATCTGCGCTCGAGTGACCGGCAGATCAGGACAGTAATTGCCACTCCCACAGCCAGCCGTAATCCCTTCCGTCAC
>JANMSY010000044.1:0-2121 GCA_031389865.1 Anaerolineales bacterium
CGAGGGATGTCTTGCCCACACCTGTCTGCCCGACGATGGCAACGGTTTGCCCGGACTTGACCTTGAAGGATATATCCTGAACAACGGACTCACTACCCTCACCCCTTGCCCCTCTCCCATTGGGAGAGGGGATGGGGTGAGGGTAGGCGAATGAGACGTTGCGAAATTCAATTTCGCCGCGCATGGCTGAAGTCCGGCCTGAAGCGTTTTGGTCAAGGTTTGATTCGCGATTGATCAACTCTAAAATTCGGCGGGCGCTTGAAAGCCCTGAAGAGATCTGTGAATACGCCCACGTTGCCGTGAAGGTCGGGAATTCCAAAAGCCGCAGGAGTCCAAAATATGCGATGACAGCACCCAGGTCAATTATGCCCGCCCGAAAAAGTAAAAGCGCATGGACAAGTCCGCCCGCATAGGCAGTTCCGAGCAAAAGCATGGCGATATAGCGTCCCTCGAGATCGCCCTGACGGACAAATGCGTCGCGCACGCGGCGCGCGTTGATAACGAAACGATCAACCTCTGCGCCTTCCTGCGCCGCGCCTTTCATGATCTCCACGCCGTCCAATGATTCAGAAAGATGCGTGTTCATCTTGCCGAACGTGGCGCGGACTTCATCAGTGATGGGCGCGAGTGTTTTTAGATAACGTGCCAGCCCAACAAAATAAATGATCGTAAAGATGACAGGTGTGATCAGCAGGGATGGATGATAGATCGGCGCGGCGAACAATAACATAAGGATAAACATGAACGAACCCACTACTAGATTCACACCCGGGTTGAACATGAAGTTCACTTCGCGCACATCATTTGTGGCGCGTGCCATCGTATCGCCCACAGGTTGCAGGTTATGAAAGGTCATGCTCTTGCCGAGCAATGAAAGATACAGTTCATCGCGAATGTCGCGTTCCATGAATTGCGCCATGAGTTCTGCGCCAAAGTTGCGCCCCAGTTGAAGCACGCCGCGGATAATTTGCGATATGCCAATGGTGATGGCAAGCGGCAACAACACCGAAGTATCGGGCGGAAGTTTGATCATCGCGTTGAAGGCATTGCCCGTCAAGGCTGGCACATACGCCGCCAGTGCGGCATTGCCGATCGCGCCGACGATGATCATCACCACGATCCACATGTATGGGCGCGCGTGCGAGATGATCCAGCGGATGGCGGTTGTACGGTTATAGGAATTTTTACGATGTAAGGTGAATTCTGCGGGAATGGAAATGGAAGCCATATATTAATTGTACCATTCGGGATTGGGCAGTCTTCGCAACCCTTCATTAGGAACGGGGTTATCTTATTTAGGCTGGTCGTTAGGCCCGCCAATATTTAATCATCAAGGAGAGTGTAAAATGGTAATGCCTCAGACGATTTCTGGTTGGTGTATGTGGTTGTTCTTCCTAGTATTTGGTATTAACGTTTTTGTAGCTATGCCTATATTGGGTACAATAACAGGCATCCTAGCCCTGGGTTATGCCATAGCAGCTCTCTTCGGTAAATAAACAAATTTTCAACATAACACAGCCTCCCTTTTGGGAGGCTGTGTTATTTAATTCCTGAAAATATCTTTGCACATTGTAGAGAATACTCATCCTCCATGCCGTCTTCAATGCTCCACCAGGCGGATAAGACCGCGTGAGCAGTTGCCCACTTAATGATCTTTTCGCGTTCCCAGCCAAGTCTCTCTGAAAGAATGCTCACCCGCCTCTCCGCGCGGACCTTGAAACTGTTCTCGTCCGAGATGCTGTCCCATGGATTGATCATCAGCGGTCCTATCTCATACCCCACAGGCCCGATGACTCCCTTCGGGTCAATTGCCAGCCAGCCGCGGTCTGATTTCAATATGTTGAAGTGATGAAAATCTCCATGCATGAGCCTTACATCTTTATCTGCGAACAGTTCAGGTAGAAACGATTCGACTCGTTCCAAAACCTCTTTCGGAAATGGCCCCGTCCCTCCACCAAAATGCAGACGAATTCTCTTCAACCCATCAAACCAATCGGATAATTGAATGAATTTATTTTGGAGTCCAACAGCTAAGTGCCCCGAAGGGGTATGCTGTTGGACAGCGGGCGGCGAGCTGCCCGACTCCAGAGGCAGAGGCCGCCAAATCTTTTGCATCACATC
>JANMSY010000061.1:0-6814 GCA_031389865.1 Anaerolineales bacterium
ACGCTCCGCGCCAGGTCGAGTGTGCTGTCGGCGGCACTGTCCACATAAGTCACCGCATCTGTGGCCAGGTTGGCCAGGTAATAAGGTATCGCTCCGCCGCCTTCCGTTCGGTAGATATTGATCGTCACACAGCCTGGCGCCCGCTTCGGGAGGCCTGAGAGTGTGATGATCTTATTCGCGCCTGTTGTGGCGATTGCGGCGCTGATCGGGTTCGGCAGGCTCTCCCCGCCTGTGTTGTCCGCGAATGTGATCTGGTATTTATAAGCCGCGCTCGCGTCGAGCGAACCCCCTACACTGGCCGCGCCAGTAAGGATGAAAGGCCATTTACTTATCTGCCCCGTTCCAAATGCGACGTTTGCGATCTCGCTGTCCTCCGCTTCGGTGATAACCGCGCCATTGTCGCCGTGAAAGCCGAGTTTGTTGGAGATGGAAACTACACTGGCTGAGAAGTTGTCTGCATACGTTATTGAGCCTGGACCTCCATTAACAAAATAAAAATATACAGAGAATTGCGTTGCCGTTTCAGGTACAACAACATTGGCTGAAAAAGTATTGACTGTCATAAAGCCTGAAAATGATTTTATTGTTACTGTACTAACCAAAACAGAACCAGCGTTGTAGAATATAATTTGAAACAAACTGCTAATTCCTGGACTGAATCCGCCACCAGCCAAAACAGAACACAACAAGGGGTCGCCAGCCGTACATGGATATTTAATACTCGTTGCCGTCCCGCCTGCCCCATCACCTGCTACTCTCGCAGAATATGCTCCACTAATCGCGCTCGCGCTAACCGCTGCGCTCGCTCCCAGCGTCCAGCCCGTCGCGTCCCCTGTCTCAAACCCTGGGTTACTCGTAATCAAATTCGCGCCCACATTGGTATCAATGTACTCCATCAAATAACTGGCTTCATTGCTCCCCGCCAACTCCTGAAATCCTCTCCGCAGTCTGCGCGTGTTTGTGCTTGATCCTGTCGCCTTATGCACGCCCACGAAGTCCAGGCCGTTGGCATACTCCCCGCCTGCCCCAATCCCGTACTTCGTCACGCCCGCATCCACCACCCCCAGGTTGAATTCACCCGCCGCATCGAACGGCGTCCTAGCCTCCCCCGAAATGAACGAACCAGTAAACCCCTCCTCCTCCACATCCACGGGAATTCCGTCTGTGGGTGAAATGAATGCCGTCGCGAACAGATCGCCCAGGCTGTCCATCGCCTCCCCAGCATCGCCAAACTTCGTATTGCGCAGCTCCAGCTCCGCGATCCGCGCGGCCAGCGCGTTGATCACATTCTTAATATCGTTCGGGTCCGTGTTGCTCAAAAAATCAGTCATCATTCACTCCATTCCATTCTCTCCCCCTAAATTGTGCTCTCCAATTTGGGGGGACGTCAGCGTACTCGCTGACAGGGGGGTCGCTGACAGGGGGGTCAAATTGCTCCAATCAACGTCATCGCCACAACGCCTCTGCTCTCCAGATAAGTCAGCGCATTGATCTGCGTCAAACCCTTCCAACTTCTCACACCGCCAGGCAGGTACAGTTTGCTTGCATGGGTCACGAAAGTATTTCCGCGCCGCAGCAGCTTGAACACGTTCTCATGGTTCAATATTTCAACCGTCAATTTCAAATAAGGCTGTTTCGAATCGCCTAGAAAGTTTTTAGTATTCTTCTCAAGCGTGGAGAGCACCGTTACATCCTTGAATTGGGTAACCGCACTCCGCAGTCGATACTTCTCAATGCTGCTTGCATCCAATTGGGGTGATGTTTGCAGTCGGCTTGTCGGCGTGCTTTGTGATCCCACTCCGATCACGCGGTTGTAGATCTCTCCATCCACCACCGCGCTGGTGATCGTCATATTGCCCTGCTCACCGTCGAATAATAAATAGTTTGTATCCTCGCCCGGACTGCTGGCCAGGTCGAGATAGATCATCAAACGCCCATTCTCGATCACAGGCCGCGTCGCGAATTGCGTATTGGTGCGCTGCCCCAATGCCTGGAACTGTCCCCACAGATCCACCTGCTTTAGGGTTTCCTCGCGCGCTGTTTTATCAATCTCACCCACCGTCCCGATCCGTAAAAATATCTCCTGCTGCGCGTTTGCCAGCTCCACCATCCTCCTCATGATCTTATCCACGCTCCCCTTCTCAAGTGACTCATTGTCAGGCGTGCGGATCTTCAGCAAATACTCAATGTTGTAAAACGTCACCTTCACAGGCAGCGTCGCGGTCCACGGCGTATCGATCATCCCCGCCCATAATTCCAGGTCGGGGTGTGGACGCGTCAACACCAGGTTCCCCAATTGCATCCACGGCTGCTCTGCTACAAAATCGGGAATTTCAACGCTGATGCTTCCGCCAGCGTTGACAGCGCGACTCCCACCCACGGCCCAGCCTGGTGCGGCAATCGCTGTGAAATCTCCGCGGCTGATCCCATCCACGCCAAACACACTAAACTTCATTCCAAACTCCTCCTCCCCTAAATAATCCGCCGCTCTTGCACTTTGGCGGATATTTGGGGGAGGTGCCCGTTAGGGCGGAGGGGGTCTTCATGGCCGCCTCGAATACCAGCTCAAACCAACATCCAGCGTCCCCATGTCGGCGCTGGTAATGCTTAGGTTATTCGCTCCTGGCTCGAGCCGCAGGATCTCAGAGCGGCTGTCATCATCCAGTGCGATC
Organism: Anaerolineales bacterium; assembly: GCA_031389865.1. GTDB lineage: Bacteria > Chloroflexota > Anaerolineae > Anaerolineales > Villigracilaceae > Defluviilinea. The sequence continues at coordinate 2,673 of JANMSY010000061.1, forward strand.
GTGCCATGTGCATTGTGTTCGTCGAAGGTCACTACATTGGTCTCACCGTTGATGACAAGCGCCTGCCCCAACAACATCGGCACCACCACCCGCACAGAATCACCGCTCTCTGCATTGGATATCGTCACATCCAGCGTCGCATTATCTTTTGCGCCCAACAGCGCGCCCGTCGGAATATTCGCGCTCACGAAATACACAATCGCGGTCAGGCCCTCGATCTGCATGTGCGCATTATTCGCAGCGCCATACGATCCAAACATGCCCATGCGTAAAAACTTCGTGGTGTTGGCCGTAACCACATCCGTGATCGTGATTGTGGAATACACATTCACCACCGCGGGCGTCGCTTCGGTGGCCACCACATATGCCCAGGTCTTTCCATCAACGCTCCGTTGCAAACCAACTGCGCTTCCCCACAGCGTTCCAGTTCTCAGCTTCCTGCCTGTCATCGTGGCCTTCGAGATGCCGCCTGTCCAATAAAATTGCCATCCCCCGATCACAACCTCGCCAGTCCACACACTGCCTTTGAGATAGGTATATACATCGGTGCCCAGTGCGGGCGCGCCGCTCTCTGCATTCGCCGTGAAATAATAAGTCTCGGTCTTGTCACCGTTCTTCTTCAAGAATTGCAGCCACGAACCAGGTCGGCTCGGATATTCGGGATCATAGAATTTATCAGCAGCAGTCCAGACCCATTTCGTGTTATCCGAAAGGTTTAAATTGAATACGGGCTTGTCATCGTCGTAATGGTCATCATCATCTGCAGGATTCCCGATCGTGGAATTTCCATAAGTAAATGTGATCGGTTTGTGGATGGTTTTGAAGGTCGCGCCCGCGCTGTGCGCCGCGATCGTCGTTCCCAGGAACGTACGCTTGGAAATGGTCAATCGGCACAGCACCGCATCGCGCGCGCTGTACAGAAACCATTCCGTGCCGCGATAAACAATGCCCGTCGCTGGCATCGCCGCCAGCCGCGCCTTCATCGTCGCATTCACTGCAAATTGCAAGGTCGTAACGGTGCCGCTGCCCGCCACGGCAGTCGCAAGCGTCAGGTCAAAGCCTGGCTTCTGTTCCACGTTGAACCACACCTTGGTGGTCGCGCTCGCGGGGCTGTCGATCCAGCGTTTCGTTTCTTTATCACCGATCCACACCCGAAAATCATTCAGGTCCGCTTGCAGCAGCGAAACCTTGATCTCCACATTATCGGCATGGACCGCTGCGGTCGTCCCGTTGATGCCGCGCGTGCACCCAGTCAGATTACCTGAAGTCGTGCCCGTCTTGCCTGTCCAACTGAGCTGCTCCGTGCCGCAATAGCCCGAGCCAGCCGAGGGCAGGACTCCCGTCACCGTATCATAGGGGATTGTCGTCACCACCGCATCGATCCCGCTGACCTGGTTGATCTGGCATTTGTTTGCAGCCTGCCCCACGAGCGCCAGCGTATCGATCGTCACGCACCACGGCCGCACACCATAATCGATCAACGGCACATTCACCAGTTGATACAGCTCCTGCTTCAGGTATCCGCTCGCAGGCCCAACGGTTGGGGTAATCGTCAGGCTCAATCGCGTCGTATCCTTCCCAAGCACGGTGATCGCCTTGGCGCCGCTCGTGCCGCTCGGTCCCCACGTGTCCGTTGCCGCGGCAACGGCACGCCAATTGGTGGCACCTGTCTGGAACAGCACGGTCCAGAATTGAGGAAAGTCTTTATCCTGCGCGATATTGACCACCGTGCACGGCAGGAGGTAATCCAGCGCCTCATCATGGAAGGTTGCTTCCAGGTCACCCCGTGCGCCCCGCTTGAAGAGTATTTTGAGCTGCGTTTCCAGCGCATAGCGGGCTGCATAATCCAGGATCTCGATCCCCACAGCCAGGTTGCGCACATCCACCGTGTACGCCCCGGAGTCCTGGGCGTCGGCCTGCGCCTGTGCAATAAAAACATTCTGGGCAGCAGGTAAGGGCGCGCTGATCAACGCCGCGCGAAAAGAGCTGCTTTGAATACTGTTTCCACCGAAACGCTTGATCGTTTTTGGAGCCATTTATTTCATATTTCCTTTTTCACCTGCGAGTTCTTTCTCCCCTAAATATTTTGCCGCCGTTGTTCTTTGGCGAATATTTGGGGGAGATGTCACGTAATCGTGACAGAGGGGGTCGACAGAGGGGGTCGACAGAGGGGGATGGGGGTCAAAATCTCTTCCCCTTCACCGTCTCACCCAGCGCCCCCGCCCCCGCGCCGATCGTCACAGGCGCAAAAAAACTATAGTGCTCGCTGTTGACCGACGTCCCACCACCACCAGCATTATTTCCTGCCAACGCAGGCACAGCAGCCAGGCCGCGGAAAGACATCGCCAGTTGGCGTTCCATCAATTTAAATTCGTCCTGCACACCCAGTCCAAAACCCTTGATCGAATTCACACCACGTCTGCGCATGGCACGGCTCGGAGATTGACTCTCGAGGCCAGTGTCAACCGTGCCCAGCATGGTCTCAACTACGGTGCTGACTATGTTATATAGATCACTCGCGGCGCCTAGGATGCCATCGATCAGCCCCTGGATAAAATCCTGCCCCATCTGCACCGCCCTGATCACCCACATGGCTTTCTGGAACAACATCTCGGAAAGAAAAGCGGTTCCAAATTTCAGTAACTCAGGCTTGATGCTCGCGATCAACCCGCCCGCCAGCGCGATCAATAACTGCGCCCCAGCGATAAACAACGCGGGCACGATTTGAATAATGGCATCTATCAACGCAGGCATGATCCTGCTGCCCATCGTTTCATCCGCCAACATGGGAATCGCCGCCACCAATCCATCCGCCAATGCCAATATCAGCGCCAGCGCCGCATCCACGATCAACGGCAGGTTGTCCAGAATCGCCAGCACGATCGTAACTATCGCAGCAGCCATCACGGGGATCAGCGTCGGCAAGGCCAGCGTGATTCCATCCGCCAGTGTGATGATGGCCTGCAGCGCCGCGTCGATCAACTTCGGCAGGTTTTTAATGAGCGCATCCACCAAAAATAAAATGATCTGAATGCCCGCATCGATCAGCGTCGGCAGCGCCTCGATAATAAAATCGATCAGCGAAGTCAGAATGCTCACTCCCGCGGTCAGCATCGTCGGCAGCGCTTCTATGATCGCATCCAGGATGCTCTGCACAATGGCCAGCCCCGCCTGTAGCATCTGCGGAGCTTGTTTCGCCACATCCGTCGCGATCTCAGTCACCAATCCCGTCAACCCCTCCGCCATCTTCCCAAAATCACCATCTGCCCCTGTGACGATGTCGGCGAATTGTTTAACATATCCGCCCACCTGGTCAAGCCCGCCTTGAAGGCCTGGCAGGAAAACGCTCGCTAAAGTCCCTAGTGTTCCCTTCAGGCCATCTTGCAAACCAGTCAACGTATCATCAAACAGATCAAGTGCAGCCACATCTTCTTCCGACATGATCGCGCCCAGCTCACGGCCTTTGTCTGCCATTTCAGACATGCCATCTGCACCCAGCTTGAACAATGGGTTAAGTTCCTGCGCGCTCTTGCCGAATATATCCATCGCCAGCGCATCACGTTCAGCGGGGTTGGTGATTTTTCCAAACGCATCGATTGCATCATCGAATACTTCTTTGTTGTCGCGTAGTTTGCCGTTGGAATCTGTAACAGAGACACCCAACTTTTGAAAAGCCTTCGCCATATCACCGAGAACCACATCCCCTTCTTCCAAACTGTCCCAGGGATCTCGATTCGCTTCGTCAAGTTTTTCGTTGAATTTCGCAGTCTCATCTGACGCGCCTGACATCGAGTGGATCAACCTGGCATTGGCCCCCGTGATCGTGTCGAGACTCGTCCCTGTTTGGTTGCCAATAAATTTAAGTTCTTGCAACCTCGTGGTGGAAATACCAGTCTTATCTGCCATATCTTGCAAGTCTGAGCCAGCGTTTGCGGCGGATAGCACCAAATTCCCAATTCCCACAACCACCAGCGCAATCGCTGTCACCAATCCAAGTACAAGCCCTACAGTTGCCCCCACAACGACTCCCACACCGCTCAGCACGGTCTTGAACCCTTCCATTTTCCCGCCTGTATCTTTACTCTTATTTCCAAGTTCATCCACAGAATTGCCAGCTTCATCCGAACCGCTCTCCAATTCAT
>JANMSY010000077.1:0-14814 GCA_031389865.1 Anaerolineales bacterium
TTGAATATCCTGCCTATGGGGTGGTGGCGAATGAATTGCACGTCCCGGAAGGTCAGCAGGTCCATCACCGTGACCCTGCGGACCGTGGCACATTGCACAATTCGTCTGGAAAACATCTGCTCCATCGTTGGCAGCTTCCACTCCGTAGGGGTTTGTCTGCCCGGCAAATTCGGCCGGGACAGTTGCCACAGGCGCAGTGGCGTCCTCATCTGAGGAACCCGATGATGCTCCACAGGCTGCCAGAAAAAAAAGACTCAACAATACAAGAAACGCAACTCTCTTCATTTTTATTACGCCTCACCTAGTTCAGATTATCACAAATCACCGCCACTGAGTAGTGGCGGTGATTAATAATTCAATTAGAAAATGCTATGAAAGTAGGTTCGCTTTTTTCAAAGCAGCTTCGAGAGTGTCAATGGTGGCAGGTTTGATGATCATACCGGTGGCGCCAAGCTGCATTACTTTTCTGCGTGTCTCCGGCTGGTCATCTGAGGTGACTACAAACACCGAGACGGGCAGAAATTTTGGTTCACGTCGCAGATAGGCAAGGATTTCCGTTCCATCCACGCCAGGCATGTTAATATCCAGACATACGAAACTGGGTATAAAGCCGCTGCCGAGAAGCGACATGGCAGGGATTGACCCGTACGCTACACGTGCCTTGCATCCTAAAACTACAAGCATCTGGTTCAGTGCATCGGCAGTGGAACGATTGTCATCAATGATAAGCGCTTCGGCCATCTATTCCTCCAGAATGATCGTGCCCATTACAGACACGTCATATCCTATCAGTTGGGATACAGCCTCTCGAAAACGGCGGTCAGCTAAAAGGTCGAAAAGGGGCGCAAGCAGGTCACTGTCCGCATGCTGCCTCGGGACAACCAGGTCATAGCGTTCTTTAAAGAGCGGGATGAAATCCAGGTCCAATGCCTGCGCTGCGGCGGCAATTCCAAGCCCGCAATCTGCCCGGCCCGAAGCGATAGCGGCTGCAATGCCAAGATGAGTATACTCTTCCTGGTTATAGCCGACAATCTGCCCGGGCGCGATTGTCATCAAACTCAAATGGTAATCGAGCAGGACGCGCGTGCCTGCGCCGCGCTGTCGGTTCACAAAGCGGACCTCAGATCTGCTAAGGTCTGTCAGGCTTTTCACACCCTTGGGGTTTCCGTGCTTCACGATCAAGCCCTGATCCCGCCCAACGAGCGCAACCACCTTAACGGGGACGTCCGGCATATACTGGCGGATGTATGAAATATTGTATTCGCCCGTTTCCGGGTTGAGCAAATGTGAGCCTGCAAGATGCGCTTCCCCGCGGCGAAGTGCGATCAGCCCACCCTGCGAGCCAACGTTTGCGGAGGCAAGCCTGCGGTCATGCCCGGCCAGAAACTGCGACATGAGATCAAGCGTGAGATCATGCGAGCCGATGCAAAAGATCGTTCTCTCGATCTCAGCCTTGCTCCTGTACAAATGGACCTGTACCTGCTCACCGGCTTCCATCCCCTGCGTGCCGCGCGGGAGTAGCGCCAGGCCATCCGCTTGAACCAGTGACGTGATGACGCCTGCGCCACGTGACAACGGCGCGACGAGGAGCTTTTCGCCAACTTTGCCCACAGCCACACGGATGTAATCATCGTCGCCGGGGGGCGAGACGATCTTGCGGGTCAGGGTGGCTGTTTCTGTCGGGAGTTCATTGGGCCTGCGTCCGAGCCATTTCGCCATGAGCGGCTCAACGAAGATATCCACTGTCAGCGCTGCGGAGACTGGATAACCGGGGACACCGATGATGGGAACGCTGGACAATGGACGATGGACCATTTGACCCTCGTCGGTTTCTGGTCCACGGTCTACTGTCCCCAGAATTACAGGATGTCCCGGTCGTACGGCAACGCCATGGACCAGAAGCATTCCAAGTTTTTCGACAACCTTCGACGAAAAATCCTCCGCACCGGCAGAGGAACCCGCATTTAATAGAACCAGATCATGGTGTTGCGCTGCTTCCCGCACATGTTCACAGATCAAGTCAAAATCATCTTTTACAATTGGGTAGCGCGTCGCCTCACCGCCCATGGACTTGATCTGCGCGGCGATGACGAGTGAGTTGTATTCGAGAATATCACCCGCTTTGAGCCTGCTGCCAATCGGGACAAGTTCCGTTCCTGTGGGAAGGATGGCTACTTTCGGCTTGCGTGCAACTTTGATTTCCTGATGCCCCGAGGCAGCGATGGCGCCCAGATCTGCCGGCCTCAAGATGTGACCTGCGGGCAAAACCAGCTGCGTTGCAACAATATCCTCGCCTAAAGGCCGTACATGACTCCACGGCGCGACGGAAGCCCGTATTCGAATGGATAAAGGCTGACGGATCTCGCTCGTAATATCCCCAAGTTCATCCAGGGATTCAACATTCTCAATCGGAATGACTGCGTTCGCCCAGTCGGGTAGAGGATCGCCGGTGTCCACGTACTCCGCTTCAGGTCCGATTTGAAGCGTGATCGGTTTCGATGGCAGTGCTCCATTCGTACCCAGCGCGCGGACAGCAAATCCATCCATGGCAGAGGCATGATAGTGAGGGGATGAAACTTTCGCCCATACAGCTTCAGAGGTGACGCGCCCCAGGGCATTTTCGTCGAGTGGAAGGATCTCTTCGCCCAATACACGCCATAAATCAGCATCTTGAAGAGCCTGCTTCAAACGCGCCTGTGCTTCTGAGAGAGGGATATCGTGAAGGTAGACAGACATGAAATAAGATATTTATTTGAAATACGTGGCTTCGATACAGGCGAGAAATCATTCGCCCTGCTCAACCACCGAATACTTACGAAACTGCGTCCATTGCCGCGCCGAGGCGCTTCACGATCTCATCCACTTCCTCTTCATTGATTGAAAGCGGAGGCGAGAATGCAAGCGTATTCCCGAGCGGACGTGAACGGAGGCCGCGTTCCTGGGCCGCCTTGAAGATCTTCATGGCCATGACAGGGTCAGCCGCTTTGGTTTCCTTGTTCGAAACAATTTCCACGCCATAGACCAGACCGAGTCCACGGACATCACCTACAAATGAAAACTCCTTGAGAGTCTGCAAACCTTCCCTCAGGCGTTTTCCAAGTTCACGGGCACGCTTCGGATATTCTTCACGTTCCATGATCTCGATGTTTTTCAGACCTACAGCACAAGCCATGGCATGACCTGAATATGTAAAACCATGCATATATGCTTCCGCATCCGGTGCAGATTCCATCGTCTCGCGGATCTCATCCGAGAGTTGGATACCGCCCAATGGAGCGTATCCGCTCGTGATGGCTTTCGCGAACGAAACGATATCAGGCTTCACATCCCAATGTTTGAGCGCAAACCATTCGCCTGTGCGTCCAAACCCCGTGATCACTTCATCGGCGATGAACAGTACCTCATATTTATCGCAGATCGCCCGTACCAGCGGGAAATAATCATGCGGTGGGACAATCACTCCGCCTACTCCCATGACAGGCTCCGCGATGAACGCGGCAATCGTATCCGCCCCTTCGCGAAGAATCGCTTCTTCGAGCTCGCGCGCCGCGGCCTGACCAATCGTCTCACCCGCTTTAAGCTCGCCTTCGTAGCGATACGGGTTGGGTGCAGGGATATGAATAAACCCTTCCACAGCAGGGCCAAACATCGTGTGATATTTTTCCAGGCCCGTGGCGAATGTGGCAGCCAGTGTCACGCCGTGATAGGAACCTTTACGGGCAATGACTTTATATTTGCCAGGTTTGCCTTTACGCTTCCAGTAATAGCGGGCGGTCTTGAACGCAGAATCGTTCGACTCGGACCCCCCGGACGTGAACATGGTGGTGTTCAATCCTTCGTATGCAAAGCCGGCCAGTTTATCCGCCAGTTGAATGGACGGCAGATTCGTCATACCCGAAAAACCAGATGTGAATGCCAGTTCCTTCATCTGGTCGTAGGCTGCCCTGGCGAGTTCTTCGCGTCCATACCCGGCGTTGACGTTCCAAAGTCCTGCCATGCCATCCAGAATTTTCTGTCCGTCAGTCGTGTACAACCACACACCCTGCCCCCGTTCCACGACGAGCGGATTGGCATGCGATTTCGGATGATAGGTGGGATGTAGTTGCTTGAAGTCCTTCTCAACCCATTTTGTTGTATCTTGATCTGTCATGCTATCTCCTTTTCACCACCAGGTATCACAAAGGGAAACCCGATGTGCCGTTTTATGGTAGATCCTTATCCTATCACTTCCACATCATGTGGACCCGACTCCCGCAGCCCCGCGCCTGTCATACGCACAAAGATCGCCTTCTGCTGCAGTTCCTCCACCGAATGAGCACCACTATAACTCATCCCGGATTGTAACCCTCCGACCAGTTGTGTCAGCACTTCACGCGCACTGCCGCGATACGGCACCGCAGCTTCCACACCCTCAGCCACGTACTCTTCGATCTCCTCCTGGGTCAGGTCGTTTCCTTCACGCTTGTTGCGGTCAATATTCGCTTCACGCGAAGCCATGCCGCGTGAAGCTTTATAGCGGTGACCTCGGCGCGTCATGACGAGTCCCGGGCTTTCGTCTGTGCCAGCCAGCATACTGCCGATCATCACAGTTTGTGCCCCGGCAGCGAGCGCCTTTGCCACATCCCCAGGCTGACGTATGCCACCATCGGCAATAATCGGCACACCATATTCTCGTGCAGCCTGTGCACAATCGATCACGGCTGTCAACTGCGGAACACCCGAGCCCGCCACGATGCGTGTGATGCATATGGAACCCGGTCCCACGCCAACCTTCACCGAGTCCGCGCCGGCATCAATCAATCGTCTTGTGCCATCGGCAGTGGCGACATTGCCAGCAATAATTTGCGCACCCGGGAAACCCCTGCGAATATTTTTGATCATCTCGATTTCAAGATGCGAATCGCCATGCGCTATATCCACCACGATACAATCCGCGCCCGCCTCCAGCACAGCTTCCACGCGCCGCATTTCCATATCCCGCACACCCACCGCCGCTCCGACCGCCAGACGGCCGCGCGAATCTTTTGTTGCTGTCGGGAACTGCGTGATCTTCATAATGTCCTTCAAGGTCACCAGTCCCAACACTTTTCCATTCGCATCCACCAGGGGCAGCTTCTCAACACGATACTCATGCAACAATCGTTCGGCTTCCTTTAGGGGTGTATCCGGTGGCGCACTGTGGACAGGTCTCGACATGATCTCGGTGACACGTTTGCCGTCGTCGTCTTCAAACAACAAGTCACGCGTCGAAACAATACCGATCAACTTTTCATTGGAATCCAGGATCAGGATACCACCGGTGCTGGTCTCAGCCACCACCCGTTTCACATCACCAACGGTATGGGCTTCTGTCATGGTGAGTGGCTTGTCCACAATAAACGACTCAGCTTTTTTCACCCGTTCGATCTGAGCGGCTTGTTCGGCAATGGTCATAAAGCGATGGATCATCCCGATCCCACCTTCGCGCGCCATCGTGATCGCCATCTCGCTTTCAGTCACCACGTCCATGTTGGCGGAGACGATCGGCACCTGTAGCGCAATATTTTTTGTCAACCAGCTTTTTGTCGAAAGTACCCGCCGCGAGTCCACATCGGAATACTGCGGCACAAGCAAAACATCGTCATAGGTCAGAGCCGTTTCAGGCAATATCTTCATAGTCACTCCTCTTGGATTCAACCGCCCGAATTATAATGCTTGACAATGACTCTACACGCGCTTTCTCCCCTGGATGGACGCTACGAAAATGAGACAGCTCCGCTTCGGAATTTTTTCTCCGAGTTTGCCTATCTCCGCACCCGCACACGCCTCGAACTGGACTTTTTGTCTGCTCTTTCCAAAACAGGCATTTTCCCCGCTCAGGAGTTGTCAGGCTGGAAGCCTGACCTACAGGACTTTACCGATGAGGATGCACTCAGGATCCAGGAATACGAAAAGACCACACGGCATGATGTCAAAGCGATCGAATACTATCTTCGTGAAAAGCTGCCCGCAGAATTCCATCAATGGATTCACTTTGGCCTGACCTCGGAAGATGTCAATAATATAGCCCAGGCGATTGCGTTAAGAGACTCACGCGACCAGGTATTGCTCCCTGCGCTCGACAATCTGCTATTATCGTTGAGCAACTTCGCAAAAAAACATCGCGCACTTCCCCTCCTGGCACGGACTCACGGCCAGCCTGCCGTGCCAACGACCCTGGGGAAAGAGATCGCGGTCTATATCGCACGTCTCATGAAATGCCGCGATGAAATTGCGGGTCACAAATTCGAAGCCAAGCTGACAGGCGCAGTGGGAAACTTCAACGCATTGCACTCTGCCGCGCCAGATATTGACTGGCTTTCATTCAGCAGGGAATTTATCCAAAGCCTTGATCTGGAATCCAATCTCGTTACAACGCAAATACTCCCATACGATAATTGGATCCGTTATTTCGACTCGATCACAATGACCAACTCCATCCTTGTTGACTACGCGCAGGATATTTGGAGATATATCAGCGATGGCATACTCAAACAGAGAGTCATTGAAGGCGAAGTTGGCTCGTCCACGATGCCGCAAAAGGTAAATCCCATCGACTTTGAAAACGCGGAAGGAAATCTCGGAATCGCCAACGCACTGCTCACCCACTATGGACAGAAGCTGCCGATTTCCAGGTTACAAAGAGATTTATCCGACTCTACCGTGAGAAGGACGTTCGGCGTTGCACTGGGACACACGCTGCTGGCATGGAATAACATCCGGCGCGGCATGTCGCGCCTGGATGCAGATGAAGAGAAAACCAAACGTGAGCTGAACGAGCATTGGGAGGTCGTCAGCGAAGGTGCGCAGACAATATTACGCGCGGCAGGAAGAAGCGACGCGTACGAGTGGCTCAAGCTCCAGACGCGGGGACGCGTGTTGGACGAGGGCAGCTACCGGCGTTGGGCCGAAGCGCTTGACGTCGATGAGAAAACGCGAATCCGTTTGTTGGGCTTGTCACCTGAATCTTATATCGGTCTCGCGGTCCAGATCGTCGATAAAGTGCTGAAGGGCGAATACAAGTAGACAAGGAGACATCATGAGTGTCACAGCAGTGATCGGATCGCAATGGGGCGATGAGGGCAAGGGCAAGGCCGTGGATTTTCTCGCAGAACGTGCAGATTACGTAGCACGCTTCAACGGCGGGAACAACGCAGGGCACACGGTCATCAATGAGTTTGGGACGTTTAAGATCCATCTTGTGCCTTCGGGAATTTTTGCCCGGAACACAGTGGCGTTGATCGGCGGCGGCGTGGTGATCGATCCCGCGGTATTGATCGATGAAATTGACATGTTGAACCGGACCGGCATTGGCGTGGATGGACGCCTGTGGATTTCCCCCCGTTCTCACCTGATCATGCCCTATCACAAGATCCTGGATGGCTTGTATGAGGAAGCCAAAGGCGCAGGCGCAACAGGGACAACCCGCCGCGGCATCGGGCCCGTCTACGCGGACAAGGTCAGCTACAACGGGATTCGCTGGAGTGACTTGGGGAGTGATGCCTTTGAATCACGTTTGGCGATGCAAATAGGATTGAAGAACAAGATCATCCTGGCGCTGGGTGGTGAAGCTCTGAAATACGAGGAAGTCCGCGACGTATATCGTGGATATTATGTAAAATTGAAACCCTACATCCGCGAATTGTTTTCGCTGGTACAGGATGGACTGAAAGCAGACAAGAACTTCCTGCTTGAACAGGCGATGGGCACATTCCTGGATACCGATTGGGGAACGTATCCATTTGTGACCGCTTCAACAACGATCCCCTCCGCCGCATCTGCCGGGCTTGGAATTCCGCCGCGTTATATTACCAACGTTGTTGCCGTGACAAAGGCGTATACCACGCGCGTGGGTGCAGGTCCGCTCCCAACGGAAATCCATGATACCGAAAGCGACGTGTATAAAAAGTTCGGCGAGATTGCCGCCACCACAGGACGAACACGCCGCGTTGGCTGGCTGGATCTCGAGATCGTGAAAACCGCCGTGCAGCTCAGTGGTGTGACCGAATTGTGCCTCACCAAACTCGATATTATGAGTGGGCTGGAAGAGATCAAGGTCTGCAGCCACTATGAATTAAATGGTGACCCCGTTCGATATGCAGATGTGGATTCGTACGGGTTGGACAAAGTGGAGACCATCTATACCACCGTCAAAGGCTGGCAGGAAGATATCAGTAAGGCAAGATCATTTGATGAATTGCCTGTACAAGCCCGGGACTACGTGAAGCTGATCGAGGACGCGGCACAGGTCCCGGTGAAGTGGATCGGAGTGGGTCCCCAACGAGAAGCGACGATCAGACGGTAAAAAAGTGAACCTTTGACCTAAAACGAAACTCCTCGTCATATGACGAGGAGTTTTTCGTATTCGCCATTGACTGTTGCTATTCTGGATTCTAGACTTTGCACTCGCTACATGAGATTATGCGTAACAGATTTTAATCTAAATCGTAACTTGTTTTAAGCAGATACACATCTGCCAACGCAAAGTCTGGTCAACCAGAAACTAAAACTATTGGAGGTAGAATGAATATCATATTATGGATCATCTTCGGTGCTCTCGCTGGATGGATTGCTAGCATGATCATGGGAACCAATGCCCAAATGGGTGCCCTCGCGAACATTGTCGTGGGTATCGTGGGTGCCGTGATCGGTGGCTTCCTGATGCAAGCCTTTGGCGCACAGGGTGTCTCAGGTTTCAACCTGACTAGCATGATCGTTGCCGTTTTGGGCGCGGTCGTCCTGCTCTTCCTCGTCGGTCTCGTACGCAGGGCCTGACACATTAGAAGAGTCGCATAAATTGTAAGACTAGGAAAACCACCTCCCAAATGATCATTCGTTTGGGGGGTGGTTTTCCTTCTCAAGATCCAAAATGAAATTATTATCCAGTTTACCGAAACTATTAAGTCTTACCTACCAGGGATGGAAGGAAGACAAAGCTTCGCGTCTGGCTGCTGCGCTGGCTTACTATACGATCTTTTCACTCGCCCCACTGCTCGTTATCGTCATCGCGGTTGCAGGCTTGATCTGGCAGCAGGACGCGGTCCAGTCGTCGGTGATGAACCAGATCCAGGGACTGGCCGGCGCGGAGGGATCAGAATTCGTATCAGGCTTGTTGACAAGTGCCAGCAATCCCGCGCAGGGAATTGTGGCTACCATCATCGGGATCATCACCCTGCTCTTCGGCGCCCTGGGGGTTTTCAATGAACTTCATAATGCTCTAAATACAATTTGGGAGGTGAAAGAGGAAAAGGTGGAGGGATTCTGGAATAGCATCAAAAAAGTGATTTTTAGTCGCTTCCTGTCTTTCACGATGATCCTGGGAATAGGTTTTATGTTATTGGTTTCACTCGTGATCACTGCCGGTATCTCAGCTACCGAGGAAATGCTTGCCTCTGTTTTGCCATTCCATGAACTTATTTTGCAGATCATTAATCTAGTTTTATCGATCGCCGTGATAACCCTGTTCTTTGCCTTGGTCTTCAAGTTCCTTCCCGATGCAGAGATTGCCTGGAGGGATGTCTGGGTTGGGGCATTTTTCACGGCTGTACTATTTTCATTAGGAAAAACCCTGATTGGGCTTTATCTGGGAAGCAGTGCCATCGCCTCATCGTATGGCGCGGCGGGCTCCCTGGTCCTGCTGCTGGTGTGGATCTACTACTCTGCCCAGATACTTTTCTTCGGTGCGGAGTTTACCCAGGTCTATGCCAATCAGCTTGGTTCAAAGATTGGCCCGGAGGGACAGGCTGCAACAACGCCACTCGGACCCGGAACATCCACCGGCACAGGAAGAACAGGCAGAGAGATCGTTCCTATGACTTCGGCGCCTGTTTATGAGATGAATCCCAGGATTGAAAGGGAAAACCAGCAGACTGCGCGCTTCATTGCCGGGCTTATGACTGCTTCATTTATCTCAGGCATTATGACCACGATCTTTGGATTTAAGAAGAAAAGAAAATAACTTTGGTTAACATGCGTTTACAGAACGAGCCATGCAAACGTTTTGCATGGCTCGTTTTTTTATAGACAGACAAACCCCATTCCCTAGTCGCTCACCACGGGCAGCTTTCTCAGCCACTTCTTTTCCGTTAATTCCTTGAGAACGAAGTCAGCCCCATCTGCACGGGAGAGCTTGGAACTGGAGCCCTTGCCAACATAACCAATCCGGTATTTCCCTGTGTGCAGACCGTCCGATAATCTTGGGTAACGGACAACCGTCCAATCCAGAGCAGAATCCTGAAGCACCTTCACGTTCGCGGCAGAATCCAGAACCACATCTTTTGCGAGCAAATTCAGCAGGGCGCTGATCAGGTGATCTGCCAGCTTCGGTTGATCTTCCGGCTGGCGCACGCCCGCGCCCGTCGTTGAAACCAGGCGTCGGACACCATGCTTTCTCATCGCTGCCACAATGTTCCTGGCGGAAGTTTCCATCATGCCAGGCACAGGTGGACGCGTGGGTCCCAGCGCGCTGACTACCGCGTCCTGCCCGCCGATGGCTTTTTCCACGGCCGCAGCATCCATCGAATCACCCTGGCAGACTGTCAGGTTCGGGTGTTTTACCGTGAATGCGGATGGAGAACGCACAAAGGCGGTCACGTGATGACCCGCTTCCAATGCCTGTTCCACAACCTTAAATCCTACCCCCCGCGATGCTCCGAATACAGCGATTCTCATAATTTCTCCTTTGATTATGTTTTTTAGTTGGAAACGCCAAAACAAGCTTTGTGGATGTGCGTGATATCGCCGCAGTCGCTGCGCGCGTGTTAACTGCAACGGGTCACGAAAATAAAAACTACGATCTGACTGGAAGCGAAGCATTGGACTACTGACAGGCGACAAAGATACTCAGTGCAACTTTGGGACGCGAAATCAAATATCGAAAGCCGAATCCATTATATTTTTTCATCGAGTCCATGCAACACGGTACGCCATTCACATTCGCGCTGGTAATGACGGGGCTTTATATGTCAACCCGTTTTGGCATGGCAGCCTCTGTCACCCACGAAGTGGAACGCCTGACAGGCAAAAAGCCAATCTCCTTCAAACAATATACGCAGGATTAGAAAGAGGCGTGGTTATAATCAGTACATGCCAAAACTCATCCTCCTCTCCCATGATAAAGATGAATATCAGCAGTTGATCGAAGCCGCCAATTTACCAGATCTGGAATTTGTGACCGACCCTTCACAAGCGGACATCGTGATAGGCGAACCGAAAGCCATACGGGATGCACTGCCGCTTCTTTCCCAGCCGAAGTGGATCCAGGCCATCTACGCGGGAGTGGAGCCCCTCGTGCATCCCGCTCAACGCCGCGATTATGTTCTAACCAATGCGCGAGGTGTCTTCGGCGTGTTGATGTCTGAATATGTTTTTGGGTATCTACTCTTTCTGGAAAAGAAAATCCTTGAGCGCATCCAGGCGCAGGAGGCTCGCGAGTGGCAGAGAAGCGAATCAGGAATGCTACGCGGGAAGACGATTGGGCTGCTCGGCGTTGGCTCGATCGGCGCACACCTGGCACGGACGGCAAAACATTTTGGATTGAATGTGAAGGGATTTACGCGGGGAAGTGAGACGAGCCCACAGGTTGACCAGTATTATCATGGCGATGATCTACTGAAATTCGCAGAGGGATTGGACTATCTAGTTAGTGTTTTACCTCGAACGAAAGAGACAAATAAAATCATTGATGCCGCGTTGCTAAGCGCATTACCAAGCCATGCTGTTTTTGTAAATGTAGGTCGCGGCAACTCCGTGGACGAGTCTGCGCTGCTCGAGGCGTTGAATCAAGGGAATCTCGCCGCGGCGGTACTGGATGTGTTCGACAAGGAACCGCTCCCAGTGGATCACGCGTTTTGGAATACACCCAACCTGTACATAACCTTCCACACGTCGGCCATTAGCTACCCGGAAGATATAACGAAGCTTTTTGTTGAGAATTACCGGCTTTATATCGAAGGCAAGCCATTGAAGTATGTAGTTGACTTTGAAAAAGGATACTAGACCATGTCCCCCACCCTAACTGACATTCAACACGCAGCACAACGAATAAAGTCATATATTCACCGCACACCTGTACTCACGAATGAAAGCCTGAACGAGAAAGTAGGCGCAAAAGTCTATCTCAAATGCGAGAACATGCAAAAGGTTGGGGCGTTCAAGTTCCGAGGCGCCTGCAATGCAGTGTTTTCTTTGAGCGATGAAGAAGCCGCACGCGGGGTGTGTACCCACTCCTCAGGAAATCATGCCCAGGCGCTGGCGCTGGCCGCAAGGATGCGCGGCATCCCGGCGTATCTAGTCATGCCGAACAACGCGCCGACTGTTAAGAAAAATGCTGTGACCGCATATGGCGGTCAGATCACGTTTTGCGCGCCCACCCTGGAGGCACGTGAAGCAACCCTGCGGAGAGTCTATGAAAGCACGGGGGCAAACGTTGTCCATCCGTATAATGACGACCGGGTCATCGCGGGCCAGGGGACTGCCGCGCTGGAACTGCTGGAGGAAGTCCCTGACCTGGATGTGATCATTACCCCTGTCGGTGGCGGTGGTCTCTTGAGCGGAACAGCCATCGCAGCGACCGGAATCAAAAAGGGAATCCGCGTCATCGCAGGTGAGCCCGAAATGGCAGATGACGCCCATCAGTCTCTTGAGGCCAAAGCGATCATCCCATCGGCACATCCTAATACGATTGCTGACGGCTTGCTGACATCACTGGGTACGCTGACATTTCCGATCATTCAGGAACACGTGGAACAAATTGTGACGGTCAGTGAACAGGGAATTATTTACTCGATGAAATTTATCTGGGAACGCGCCAAGATCATTATCGAGCCATCCGCGGCGGTGGCGATTGGTGTACTTTGGGAAAAGAAGATCGATCTGCGTGGCCTAAAGGTGGGAGTGATTCTCAGCGGCGGAAACGTGGATCTGGAAAAACTTCCGTGGATGTAGATTAGAGCAAAACTACTTCCACAATTTCGCCTGCGCTCAAACCTGTGGCGTCTGGGTGAATGCGCAAGAGTCCATCCGCGGCGGCGAGGGTGAAGATGAGGTTGCTTTTGCCAAAGATGGGATCGGCATCAAGAACCTCACCCCCTGCCCCTCTCCTGGAAGGCGAGGGGAGAAGTTTCACAGGCCACCAATCTTCGCGGCCAGCTTGCGAAGCGAGATTTACAGTCAATCGCGCATGCACTGTCGCTTTTGGTTTTGGCAGGGCACCTAATAATTTCTCGATCACCGGAACCACAAACAAATATCCATTCACCAATGCGCTGACGGGGTTGCCGGGCAACCCGATCATAGCCTTTCCATGACATACTCCCAGAATCGTCGGCTTGCCTGGGCGGGTATTGATGCCATGCACGAGCACACCGGGTTCGCCCAACGAACGCAGGACATCCGCGGTCATGTCACGCGTGGATGCAGACGACCCCGCGGTGATGATGACCACGTCACACTCGGCTAGCGCCTTCTCCGCCGCATCTCTCAACGCCTCAAATTGATCGGTAATGATCCCGTAGCGTTTTGCTGCGCCTCCGCTTTTTTCCACCAGCGCCGCGAGCGTGTAGGAATTGATGTCGCGTACCTGACCAGGACGCGGCGTTTGATCTGGATCAATCACCTCATCGCCCGTGGAAATTAATCCGACTCGTATCTTTCCCGCCACCCTGACCTGCGTGATCCCCAGCGCCATGAGTCCACCTATTTCAGCAGGGCGGATCAAAGTCCCCTTTGCCTGGACCACCTGACCCTGAGCCACATCCTCCCCGACGCGTATCAGATTCTCGCCATCCGCGACCGCACGAAAGATTTCGATTTCGTTTTTTTGCACAGATTGTGTATATTCCAACATCACGACAGCATCTGCCCCGTTGGGCAGCATGCCGCCTGTGTGGATCAATGCACATTGACCCGTGCTGATCTCAAAGGAAGGCGAATCTCCCATGGGCACTTCGCCGCTGAGAAACAAATACGCGGGCAGCGAATCGCTTGCTCCATGCGTATCGCCTGCTCGGACGGCATAGCCGTCCACGGTAGAGCGCTGAAAATCAGGTAAGGGATGCGGCGCGGTGATGTCTTCGGCGAGGACGCGGCCCAAAGCTGAGGCAACGCTTATTAACTCAGAATCAATGATTGGCTGGTCATGGAGCAGATGTGAGAGCAATAATCCGCGCGCTTCGTCGGGAGGAACGAGGGTCAGGAATTCAGGCATGGAGCTACCGCAGCCAAAACGTCAGAGTCAAAAAGTAGGTGGTCAGCCCGAAAACAGAAAGCGCTGTGGCGGTGAGGAGCGTCCAGTTTGTGGGTGCACCCATCGAAATGTTGCGGAGCTGGTAAATTTGAAAAAGAGCAAATGGAAGTGTAAGGAATGCCGGCCAGATCAGTGAAAAGGAAAGACCCAGAGATGGAGAAATTGCAAAAAAAATGTAGGCGAATAGAAGAAAGATATGGTGCAACGGCACAACGTGTTCCCAACCAAGCCGTGTGAGGAATGAGGTGCGATTGAACTTACGGTCAGAGGCAAAAACTGGAAAATCCATGATGATGAAATAGGCGAATGCGAGCAGGGTGAGCGGAATGGAGACGGCCAGAAAACGGTGAGTCTCATCTGCCTGAAGCAAATACGCGATGGATGGGATCACATAGCCAATGTGCGCTGCAAGCAGGAATGCACCAAAACCGCGATTACGAAACGGAGGCAATGAATATGCAAGTATGATAACAAGGGAGAGCAGCAGGAAGGAGAAGGACGCGGGGGAAAGGTGTTGATTGTTGTAGAGGATAAATGCAACAACCGCATTG
>JANMSY010000113.1:0-8516 GCA_031389865.1 Anaerolineales bacterium
TGTGTCTCCTGAAATTACAGATGCTGAGCAAAACCGAACCCGGCTCATTCTTTGGCTGGAGGTTATCGGCATTGTAGTGATCCTGCTTGCGGCTCCCCTTATGGCGCGTGGAATTGGCATAAATTGAGATGGCTGGCACACTAAAAGAGGATGGGTATAATCCCATGCCTCTTTTGGTTTAAAGTATGACTTTCGTCTATTCTCAACCAGTCGCCATAGATGTATCATGTACTATATGCCCCACAAACGGACTGAGCATAAAGACCTCATGCAAAACCGAGCCTCCCTGACGCGCTTCGCGTGGCTTTCGATTGGCGCGGCCATCGCGACCATTGCGCTCAAGACAGCTGCGTACTATTTAACGGGGTCAGTGGGTCTTTTATCGGATGCGATCGAATCGCTGGTCAACCTAGCGGGGGCAGTGATGGCGTTGATCATGCTAACCATCGCTGCCCGCCCAGCCGACGACGACCACGTCTACGGGCATAGCAAAGCGGAATACTTTGCCAGCGTCACGGAGGGGATTCTTATCCTGGGCGCAGCAATCGGGATTTTAAGCACTGCCATTCAGCGATTAATGCATCCGCAGGAACTTGAGAAGCTTGGAATTGGGCTGGGCGTTTCGATCGCGGCATCGGTCATCAATTTTATTATTGCCCGAATTTTGCTGGAGGCCGGGCGAAAGCGCCAATCCATCAGCCTGGAAGCGGATGCGCGTCATCTCATGACCGATGTTTGGACATCTGCTGGAGTGATCAGCGGCGTTGCAGTGGCAGGCTTTACAGGCTGGAGCATTCTTGACCCGCTCCTCGCAATTGCTGTCGCGCTGAACATCATTTGGACCGGCATCCAGCTTGTCCGCCGTTCGGTTGCCGGACTCATGGATGCAGCGTTGCCCGGGAACGAACAACAGTTGATCGAGCAGGTCATGACCAGGTATCTTCAAAAGGGAGTCAAGTTCCATGCCATGCGCACGAGACAGGCGGCTGCGCGCCGTTTTGTCTCCGTGCATATGCTTGTGCCGGGCGAGTGGACCGTGCACGACGCTCATCATGTTGCAGAGGATTTCGAGTCGGATATCCGCGCATCGCTGGGCGGCGTAGTCACAGTATTCACCCATCTTGAACCCGCCGAAGATGAACTTTCGATGGAAGATATATTTCTGGACCGATAACTGTTTGACAGTTGGAAAGTGCTGGACATGTCACACACACAAACTTACGTTGCCAAGAACAAACTTATTGAGCAGGTCCGCCTGCACGACCACCATGATCCACACCGCCACGAATCGCGTTTATCTGACATCATTCTTGGCGGTCAGGACGGATTGGTGAACGTTCTGGGCGTCATCCTGGGAGTTGCCGCGGCGACGCAGGATGCCCGAATTGTTATTGCGGCCGGCCTGGCGGCAACATTCGCGGAATCAATTTCGATGGGCGCGGTGGCATATACATCCACGATGGCAGATGATGATCTTTATCTCAGCGAACGGGAACGCGAGTACCGCCACATCCATCTTGCCCCTGATGTGGAGATCGAAGAGATACGCGATATTTATCGCAAAAAGGGTTTTGATGGGGAAACGCTTGAAAATATCGTGGGGGTTATTACATCGAACCCGGACGTCTGGGTCAACGTCATGATGTCTGAAGAATTCCAGATGACGCCCCCCAAAAAATCCAATGCATTCAGTTCAGCGCTGATCGTGGGTTTCTCCGCGCTGGCCGGCTCCCTCATCCCCCTGTTCCCGTTCTTTTTCTGGACCATAGGCCCTAGCATCTGGATCTCGATCGTAGTCGCCGCCCTGACCCTGTTCGTTGTCGGCGTTTACAAGGCACGAGTAACCATTGGCAAACCACTTCGAAGCGGACTTCAAATGGCTGTCATTGGGACAGTTAGCGCGCTCGCAGGGTATGTGGTGGGCTTGATCTTCAAAGTCCCCACCTTGCCCTAGGTCACTTCACTGGCTCTCTTTCCTTCCAAATCGTAAAGTTCTTCAATATCGAACCACCCAGGAATTCGCGCACAATCGAAGTCTGGGGGACGAACGTGATATCCAAGGGCAGGAACCATTCCAGGAATGCCAGCAGGCGTTTTGCCTCAATGAACTCCGGTGTGCCGTGCGGCACCTGTCGCAACAGCGGTTCAGCAAAGGGTTTGAGTGCGGCAAGTTCATAGGCCAGCGCAGAATTGAACATCACATCTGCATTTTCCTGGAAGGGGAAGATATGCCGCTTCTCGCCGCGTCGCACGGATTCCCAGCGGTCAATGGTCTGGGCCGCGGTATAGCCGCGTTCACGCGCGTCACGCACGATGCGGCGGATGAGCCGCGTGTCAGTGGTGGAAACGCGGTTGTGGCGATCCAGATTCAACTGCGTCAGCGCCGAAACGTAGATCCGAAATGCTTCGCCACTGATGGGAGCTGGGATGAGTCGCGGATCCATCCCGTGAATCCCCTCCAAAATGATCGGCTGTCCATCCCGCAGGCGGATCACATCCCCCATTTCCCTCATTCCGGTCTTGAAGTTGTAGCGCGGCAGTTGAACTTCCTCGCCCCTGACCAGGCGCGGCAAGTGATCGGCCAGAAGCGCGATATCCAGCGCATCAATTGATTCAAAGTCGGGCTTGCCATCTTCATCCAGGGGGGTCTGCTCGCGGTCAAGAAAATAATTATCGAGTTCAAGAGGGAAGGGCGAGATGCCCAATGCAAGCAATTGAACCGTGAGTCGGCGTGACGTGGTGGTCTTGCCGGCTGATGATGGACCCGCTATCAGAATGATGCGCAAATGTTCGAGTTGATCTGCGATCTGATTGGCAATGCGCGCCAGATGGTTCTCATGAAACGCCTCCGAAACCAAAACGATCTGGTCGCTGCGTCCATTCTCTATGGCATCATTCAATGAACCCACATGTTCAATGCCCAGCTTCGCCAGCCAGTCCCCATATTGCAGGAATGTTTCCAACAACTTTGGATAATCCGGCATGGGCAAAAGTTCATTTGGTTTGTGCCGGCGGGGATAACGTAAGGTGAATCCACCATCCACATGAACGAGATCGAACAAACTTAAATAACCTGTGGAAGGAACCATATAACCATGGTGGTATGCCAAACGTTCACCAAGCTGGTAGAGTGTTAGATAACTTTTTCTACGATACTTCAACAAACTGACTTTATCGTGATAACGGCGGGCACGGAAGTAATCGATCGCTTCCGATAAGGGGACTTCCTTCCGTACGAAGGGCTGATCGGATTGAACCAGCTCGCGCATGTGGACCTTCAACGACTCAAGTTCAGACCCAGATAGCGGGCTGCGTCCCGCTACCTCGCAGTAATAGCCCCCGGATGCGACTGAATGGTCTACAAAGAGATCAGCATCGGGGAAAAGATCAGTGAATGCCATCTCAAGCAGAAAGGTCAGCGAACGGCGGTAAATGCGTGCCCCATCAGGCATGGACATGGTAACGGGGGCGACGCGTGAATCCATATCGATTGGATAGGTCAGCTCACGCAAATCACCATTAATGATCGCCGCAACCACCTGGGCATCATATTCCAGAGTGGAAAGAAAATCCTCCACTCGCGCGCCACGTGGGCCAGACAAAACACGCCCATCAGGCAGGTGTATCTCGACAGATGAGCGCGGCGGGACAAAATTAATTTTTTCTGTCATATTTCTTCCTTCATTTGATCATGTCATTGCGGGCGTTCTTTGCGAAGCAATCTGCTGCTGATGTGTATTCGCAACAAATCGGGGAGTGCTTCGTCGCTGATCTCGCTACAGCCGAGGCGAATATCCGGCGTACCCGACCAACACATCATCGCAACGACATTGATCGTTTTAGATTTTTGCCAGTAATTTTTCAGGTCTGTGGGCAAACTCTTCCAGTGGAATTTCCTTGTTCGTAAGTGCCAGCAGCGTTTCGGTGAGTACCTTATTCACGGGAGTAGGCACATTGCACTCCTGCCCGGCACGAACAATCTCGCCATGCAGATATTCCACTTCGCTTCTGCCACGGCCTGAATGCAGGTCGATGTGAAAGGACGGCATCTTTGTACCGCGTCCTGCTCCCGCGGCGCGCGAGAGGAAAGGTTTGGATAACCATAACGGCAATGTGGTGGCATACGCCAGGGCGCGGACAGGTGTGCCAGGCAGGTCAACCACCCCGATTTCCTGCGCCTTCATGACTGCCAGGCATTCCCGCAGCATGTCAATTTCAAGTTTATAAAGATCCCTATTGGCGAACACTTCACGGGCTGTCATATCCAAAATTGCAGAGGTGGGATTCGCGATCAAATTGGTCAGCATTTTCGACCATTTCATACTGTTTGCATTTTCAAACAACGTTGAATTGAGATAAGCCTTGTCGAACGCTCTGTTTAATTTCTCTGAAAGCGGATGTCCCTTACCCACACCAACACCGCGCAATCGCTCAAGGACAATGTCACCTGCGCCGCGCCGCCCAATGGCACTGGTCACTGTGCCATAGATAACCTTGTCACGGCCCAGGGCTTCGGCGATGGCGGGTTCATTGGAGACGCCGTTTGACAGGCAAAGGATCGGAGGTATTTTGTCTGCAAAAGGCTTGAGCCCTTCCAGCGCGGCCAGGGTGTCGAAGGATTTCAACGCAAACAGGGCCACGTCAAAGGGTCCATAGCGAAGCGCATCTTCCAGCGAGGAAACAATGAGAAAAGACGGAGGGTCAATGCGTGATGCATTCTTCGTCTTGCGTCGTTCATCCAGGGTGAGATCAAGACGCAAGCCGCGCTCACGCAATTCATCCACAACCCTGGGCTGCTCCACGAAGACAACCTGGTGACCCGCGAGGGCAAGACTGCCGCCGATGTATGTTCCGATTGCGCCCGCGCCAAAAGCAAGCACTTTCATTTGGCCGTTCAGGGTATTCGATTCAGAAAGAGCCATGTTCTACTCGTATTTCAGAGATTTTAGATGGGCACGGTCGTTCAATGTATCGATTAGCCAGCGATGCTGGTGCGGATAATAGACCACACGTGCGAAAGATGTATTTTCAAAACGGAACCGGACTCCAGAAGGGTCAACGTGTGGCGCAATGCCGATGACAGCATGCATTAATTGGTTTAGAAATCCGCCGTGCGAAACGACAAGATATTTCCCAGGAGGTTTTCGCAGGAACTCCTGTATGGCGTGTCCCGCGCGCAGGAAGAGTGCCCAATCCCCTTCGCCCGCGCCGCCGACAAAATCATACGGGGTGATGTACGGAGGCTGTGGCAGCTCACGGACTTGATCAATTGTCAGCCCTTCCATTTCACCGATGTGCCGTTCCATCAGGATCGGATTGAATTCCATTTTTATGCCGTTCAGGTAGGATGTGACGATCTCTGCTGTTTCGCGGGCGCGCGCAAGCGTGCTGGTGACAACGAGGTCGAATTTGACATCCTCCTTCTGCCAGCGTTCACACAGCGCACGGGCCTGGGCACGTCCCTTATCGGTAAGCGGATAATTGGATTGTCCCTGCCAGCGCGATTCCACATTCCCAACCGACTCTGCATGACGCAAAAACACGAATCGATAAACAGGTTTATCAGATGGACTCACGGAGCATCACCCTTCTTTAATAGATACACGGGCCTGTGTTTGACCTCCTGAAAAATGTAGCCCACATAAACGCCAATAAACCCGAGCAAAATCATGATCGTCCCACTGACGATCAGGATCACAAACATGAGGGAACTCCAGCCAGGCGCCAGATTTGATGTGCTGCCTGTGACCCAAAAGGAGAGAACGTAGATCATCTCGAGTGCAGCCAGGCAGAAGAATATGCCGCCTGCACTCAACCCAATGTAAAGAGGCACCAGGGAAAAGGAAAAGATCGCATCCATTGCGAGACGGAACATTTTCCCAAATGAATATTTTGATTTGCCAGCGACACGGCTCGTTTCATGATATGGCAGGATGACACTCCGATAGCCTATCCACGCGATCATGCCGCGCAGGAAACGGTGATACTCGGGCATGGACTTCAACGCGTCGACTGCCTGCCGGCTCAGACCGCGGAAATCTGCCGCGCCTGCGGTCATTTGGGTGCCACTAATGCGGTTGATCAGCGAGTAAAAGCTTGATGATGTAATTCGTTTCAGGGAAAACGCCTGCCCGTCCTCGATGCGTTGCGCCTGTACAATATCATAGCCCCGTTCAAAGAGTTCGATCATCTGCGCGATCATCTCAGGCGGATGCTGACCGTCGCCATCCAAAGTGATGACATAGTCACCGCGCGAGGCATCGAGGCCGGCCGTCAGCGCGGCTTGATGCCCAAAGTTGCGCGCCAGCGTCAGGACAGTGATGCACGCATCTTCCCGAGCAAGCGCCGACAGAGACTCAGTCGTTCCGTCTGTGGAGCCATCATCCACAAAGTAGACACTGAATTCATGCGGCAGCCGTTGAATGACCTCGCGGATTTTTGCATATGTTTGCTCAATGACCCCCGCCTCATTGAAGATCGGTATGACAAGGTCAATAGTATATTTGAATTCCTTCGGGGACATTAAATTAATTCTACCACGCCCCTGAAGTGTCCCAACGCATAGCCGCCTCGGGATCATGGCTCCTGCTGCATTGCTCGTTTTTACCGAAATGAAAAAGCCTGGATCGCATCGATGACCTGTTCCTGCTCATTGCCTGTCAGGCCATTATGAAATGGAAGGCGTACCATGCAATCGCTTATGGTTTCAGTAACAGGGAAATTCGCATCCCCGCCGCCAAATTTTCTTCCCATATCCGAAAGATGCAACGGCAGGTAATGGAATACGCTATAAATACCTCGTTCCCGGAGATATTCAATCAATTTTTGTCGCAGGTCAAGGCTGGGCAATATCAAATAGAACATGTGATATGCCTGTTCACAATGATCAGGGACATACGGTAACCGAACCGCATGTTCTTTCGCCCAGTCCTTTAAACCAGAATAGTAAAGATTCCAGATATTTATACGGTGCTGCTGTATTTTCTCACGCTGTTCAAACTGGGCATATAGGAATGCCGCCAGGATATCAGATGGCAGGTAGGATGAACCAATATCAACCCATGTATATTTGTCCACCTGACCTCTAAAGAAACGAGAACGGTTTGTCCCTTTTTCACGGATGATTTCGGCCCGCTCTACCAGGGACGGCTCATTCACCAGTAGTGCCCCTCCCTCCCCACAGGTAAAGTTCTTCGTTTCGTGAAAGGACTGAGTTGCCATGACGCCAAATGTGCCAAGATACTGTCCCTTGTATTTACCGAAGAGTCCGTGAGCATTATCCTCGACAACGGGGATATTGTGACGATTCGCGATCTGCAGGATCCTGTCCATCTCACAGCCGACTCCCGCGTAATGCACCGGGACGATTGCCTTTGTCCGCGGGGTGAGCGCGGCTTCCAGCATGGAGTCGTCCATATTAAGCGTATCCGGCCGGATGTCCAGAAAGATCGGTTTCGCTCCACGTAGAACAAAAGCGTTCACGGTGGAAACAAATGTAAAGTCCGGGAAGATGACTTCATCACCTGGCTGAATGTCCAACAAAATAGCAGACATCTCAAGGGCATGAGTACAGGACGTGGTAAGCAGAGACTTTTGGACTCCGAGTTCCCGTTCGAGGAATTCATGGCACTTCCTTGTAAAGGGTCCATCACCGGAGATGTGGACATTTGCCACAGCTTGTTGCATGTATTCAATCTCATTCCCCAAAATAACAGGACGGTTGAAATCAACTCTTAATTCTGGCATGATTTATTTGCGGACAATAATAGTGAAATCGTAGAGGTTGTAATCGTGGAGAAGTGCGACGTTACGGGAAAAGTTGCGTTTGCAATAATCGAAGAAAAAACAGGGATCTCCATAGTACAAGTCGGGGCGCATCTTATCGGTATCGGAATACTTCGTAAGCATGTTGAAGGCAAGTCCCTTCGAAGCATGTGTATTCATCTGCTTCAGCGCTTCAATTACGATTTCAGTCCATGATTCGGCATCTGCGTCCAGTTTCATATTGAACGTCCCACTGACCACTGCGTAATCCAATATTGGAATCTCCTCCATGCTGCTGGTGAACAGGCAGTCAGGATTATCGTAATGCAGCTCGCGGCCTTTGGCGATCATGAGTTCTGCAATATCGTACCCCACATACTGCAGATGATGACCGAGCCGCAAAAGGTAATCGTACATCGCACCGTAACCGCTCCCGAAATCAAGCAGGGAATACCTGGCATCCGCGTCAATGATTTTGATCAGTTGTAAAAAACGGGCTTCCTGCGACGCCGTGGAGTTGTAGTCAACGCCCAAATGCGTGGGGCCATGTGCTTTTAATTTCCCGGTAAAATAATTTTTGACATTTTCTAGTTCAGGAGATTCAGACATTGCATTCCTCAAATGGGGGTTTGGATATACTGTAGTGTCTTTTTTCCTGCCATAAACAAAAGGTCGAGGATCGAGACATAGGGATCAAACGGTGGATATAGCTGCGGGTATTCAGGATAGTCATACTCCATGTACTCAAATGT
>JANMSY010000177.1:0-4795 GCA_031389865.1 Anaerolineales bacterium
GCTGACCTTTTACATCCGCAGGCTTCTTGAAGAGAACGAGCAGCTTCAGGATGTGTGGGTGCAGGGAGAAATCTCGAATCAATCACGTCCCGCTTCGGGACATGTGTATTTCACACTGAAAGATTCAAACGCCGCGCTCAAATGCGTGATGTGGAAGACATCCGCGGCGCGGTTGAGGCTGCCGCTGCAGGATGGTATGGAGGTGGAGGTCCATGGCAGGATCGGCGTCTACGAGATCAGCGGGCAATACCAGCTCTACGCAGACCAGATCCGAGCTGTGGGCGAAGGCGCGTTGTACCAGGAGTTCATGCGGCTCAAGTCCATGCTCGAAGCGGAAGGGCTTTTCGACCCTGAACGCAAGCGTCCCATCCCGATGCTGCCACGAAAGATCGGCATTGTCACATCTGCTACAGGCGCAGCCTTGCGCGACATACTCAACACCCTGCGCCGTCGTCTGCCCATCGTGGACGTGCTCCTTGCCCCTTCCCCTGTGCAGGGCATCGAAGCGCCGCCTGCGCTAGTGAAAGCGATCCAGTCTTTAGTTCGCCAATCGCCCGATGTA
This sequence comes from Anaerolineales bacterium, assembly GCA_031389865.1. Taxonomy (GTDB): domain Bacteria; phylum Chloroflexota; class Anaerolineae; order Anaerolineales; family Villigracilaceae; genus Defluviilinea. The sequence continues at coordinate 563 of JANMSY010000177.1, forward strand.
ATTATCATGGCACGCGGTGGTGGTTCGATCGAAGATCTGTGGGCATTCAACGATGAACGCGTGATACGCGCGGTTGCCAGCTCGCAGGTCCCAATCATATGCGGAGTCGGCCACGAAACGGATTTCACTCTGTGTGACTTCGCCGCCGATCTGCGCGCGCCGACTCCCACGGCTGCGGCGGAACTCGCTACACAATTAACGTTATGGGATCTGCTCGCACAGGTGGAAAACTACAAGTCGCGCCTCTCTTCTTCGACTCTACGCCTGCACGCCGAACAACAGAATATTCTCTCCTCCCTGGTTGCCGGGCTTCGATATGCGTCGCCTGATCGCCGCATCCAGTCTGAGCGTCAGCGCGTGGATGAGCTTGCGCGCCGCACATTTTCATCACTGTTGTATCGCGTCCAACTGCAATCGGCGCGGCTGCATGGGATGCAGAGACGGCTCGAAGCGTTGAGTCCGCTGGCGGTGCTGGCGCGCGGCTACGCAGTCGTGACGCAAAAAGACGATGGAAGTGTTATATCCCGCGTTGCACAGGCGAGCGATGAAATGAATATACGAGTCTCGGATGGAGAATTTGAAGTAAAGAAAAAATAACCGTCGCGCTTAGCGGAATGTTGGGCGACAGCGAGACATGCAGACGAAGCGCGCTTCGTCTTTATTATGGCAAACTGTATGCCCCATTCTGCTCACATTCCCCCGACGTTTCGAGAGCCCGATCAACAAGGAGTTCCCATGCCAAAACCATCTTCCAAAAAAGCAGAAAAGCCGGTTGAAGAATTAACCTATGAAGAAGCCCTCGTCGAACTCGAGAGGATCGTCTCTTCGCTGGAGGAGGAACAGAATCAACTGCAGGATGCGATCGCCCTATTTGAGCGCGGGCAGGCTCTGGCTTCGCGCTGCGGGGTGCTTCTTGAAGCCGCGGAACTCAAGGTAAAACAAGTCGCAGGTGATGTCATTCTTCCCTTCGAAGAAGAGTCTGAATGACTTCTCTGGCCATATTTCAAAACAAGGTCCTGATCGCCGGGCTGTCGGCCTGGCTGCTGGCGCAGATCATCAAAATACCGCTTGATTACCTGCGAACACGCCGCTGGAATTGGGCATTGCTCCTTACAACGGGCGGCATGCCAAGCTCGCATTCCTCGTTGATGACCGCCACCACGCATGCCATTGGTCTGTATGAGGGGTTTGCATCGCCGTTGTTCGCAATCGCGGTCGCCATCACGATGATCGTCATCTACGATGCTGCGAACGTCCGCAGACAGGCAGGCATCCATGCACAACGCATCAACGTGATCTTCAGCGAACTCCTGCGCGGGCACCCGATCAATGAAAGAGATTTGCGTGAAGTGCTTGGTCATACACCGTTGGAGGTTGTAGGTGGGGTTCTGTTTGGTTTGCTTATCGCAACCGGGCAATGGTTGGTCTGGAAATAATAAAACAAGGAGAATAAAACATGGAAGAATTGATTGCTCTGGTTATAAAGAAAACAGGCATGCCCAGAGAGACTGCGCAAGCGGCCGTCAAAGTGGTGCTCGATTTTCTCAAGAAGAAACTGCCAGCCCCGGTTGGCGCAACGATTGATGGCTTTCTTGGTGGCAAAGGCAAGGTGGCCGGAGCCGCGGATATGCTCGGCGGGCTGTTGGGGGCGGCAAAAAAGAAAAAATAGTTCAATTACGAAGAAGGGGAACGACGCAACCGTCGACTCAGCGCGCCTATCATCATTTGGACCTCCGGAACCCTGAAGATCACCACTCCCGCTACATAAAGGATTCCACCCAGCGCGACCCCTCCCAAGGCGACAACCCAACGGTTCATTCCAGCTGCAGCCTGGATCCAGAACCACAACCCGATCGCCATCCCAAGCGCGGCGCCCGCACAACGGACGAATCCACGCGTGATATGTTTTCCCTCAATGCCGTTCAATCGTTTGCGCATGAAGATGAACAGCGCGGCGGCTTCGAGTGCAGTGGCAAATGAGTTTGCGAGTGCGAGCCCTCCAAGCGGAAGCCAACCAATCTGTTCGAACCACCATGAGAACAAAAAGCTAAAGACAATATTCAATCCCATGGCGATGCTGCCAATGAGCACGGGAGTTTTCGTGTCGTGCCGGGCATAGAAGGCACGCGTCAATATTTCCATGATCGAATGCCCTACGAGTCCAGCCGCGTACCAGAGTAATGCCCACGATACAAGCCGAACGTCCTCCCCGTCAAATTTGCCGCGCTGATACAAAGCGGATATCAATGGCTCGCGCAGGATCATCAATCCCACGCTGGCTGGCAGCGCCAATAAGATCACTGCCCGCAAGGACGCGGCCAGTGAGGCGCGCATTTCATCCACCTGGCCGAGGGCATGCTGCGCCGAGAAAGTAGGCATGGCAGCAATCGCAACCGATTGTGCAATGGCAATCTGTGCCATGAGCATCAGCGAAAATCCATATCGCAACCCCACCACACTGCCTTCATCCATTTGTGAACCCAGCCAGATATTGACCCAGAAATTAAGCTGGACAATTGCCACGCCCAATAAGCGTGGTCCCATGAGGAAGATAACCTTCCTGACATTTGGATTGTCGAGCCCCAGTGATGGAATATAGATTCCCTTGTGCTTGATCAGTGTCGGGACCTGGACAAGCAAATAGGCTGCTGCGCCGATCACCACGCCCCAGGCGAGTCCGCGAATCCCCAGGGTTGGCGCAAGGACCAGTGTGCCGAAGATAATTCCCAATTGATACATGGCAGGTGTCAACGCAGGGATGAGAAATATCTGGTGCGCGTTGAGGATGCCAGAGATAAGACCTCCCAGGCCAAAAAGTACTGCAGATACAAGCTGGATGCGCAGAAGTGAAATCGTAAGTGCAAAAACTTCTGCATTTTCGGCAAGCCCGGGCGCGAGCGCATAGCGGACCAGTTGGGGTGCCAGAAAGAATGCAAGCAGAGCCAGCAGGCTTACGGTCAGCGTGACGAGATTTGCGATCGATGAAGCGAGTTTCCAGGCACTGTTTCTCTCGTCCCTGGCAAGCAGCCCGGTAAAAGTTGGAATAAATGCAGAACCGAGTGCTCCCCCTGCGATTAAATTGAACAGGGTCTCTGAGACCTGATTGGCGGCAAGAAATGCATCCAATTCAGAGGAGGCGCCAAAGGCTCGTGCCACAAGGATCCCGCGTATAAGCCCAACAATCTGGCTGAAGAGAAAAGCCAGCATCACTGTCCCTGCGGCGCGTGCGATCTGGCGATTTGCGTTTGCGTTAGCAGTGGTCACGGTGGAGGATTATAATCGTGAAAATCTACGAGGAGAGAGTATGAGCGCCGTTACTCAACACGGGTATCTGGTCATTGCGGATATTTCCGGCTATACCTCATTTGTTGCCAGGACGGAACTGGAACATTCGCATGAGATATTGTCTGATCTGCTCGGTGTACTGGTTGATAAATTCAAGCCGCTGATGACTATTTCCAAACTCGAGGGCGATGCAGTGTTCGCCTATGCAGGGCAGGAAAAGATTTCGCGCGGTGAAACACTGCTTGAATTTCTTGAAAACACGTACCTTGCGTTTCGCGATAAGCAGACTTCAATGAAGCGTGCAACCACCTGCACATGCCTGGCTTGTCAGAACATCCCATCGCTTGATCTAAAATTCATTGCTCATCATGGAGATTACATCGTCCAGCATGTGGGCGAGATCCGTGAACTGGTCGGCTCGGATGTGAACCTGATCCATCGTCTGACGAAAAATCATGTGACTGAGGAAACAGGCTGGAGGGCCTACATCATGCTGACCGATCCGTGCCTGGATCATTTGAATCTAAATCTGGAAAACACGCACACACAGATCGAATCCTACGAGCATTTGGGGGAAGTCAAAACGCACACCATCGACCTGCATACGCGCTACGATCAGATCGTAAGTGAGCGAAGGATCTACCTTACGGAAGAAACCGCCGACCTGGCTTTTACCGTTGATTTTGGCGTGCCTCCGCATCTGGCTTGGGAATGGTTTCAAAACCCTGAGAAGAGGAATCTCGTAATGCCAGATGTGCATTGGTCGATGGGCGACAGGCCGCTCGGACGAGGTGGCATTGGTGCAAGCAATCACTGTGCGCACGGCGGAGGAATCAGCACCGAAGTGATTGTGGACTGGCGTCCATTTGAATATTCAACGACCGAATCCTATGAAAAGGGCAGGAGGATGTTGATGGAAACGGACCGTTTCGAAGCGTTGCCCAATGG
>JANMSY010000189.1:0-4641 GCA_031389865.1 Anaerolineales bacterium
CGTGTCGAAGGGCTCAGGATGACATGTTGAGAATCTGTCAAGTGACTTTGTTAAAGCCGTGATCCTTCATCATTCTCAAACTGTATCCATGAACGTCTGCTCGACGCGGTTGAAGACGATAGTGCCCACTATCACCACCACCAGCATGAAGCCAAAACTATACCCAGGGCGGTCACAAATTGCGCTTTTTTAAAGGTGGGAAAGCGCAATTTGTGACCGTGGGCATTATATATTAAGATGGATGGGTTACGCGGTGTGATCAACGCAGGCATATGGTTGATTTTCATTTTTATGATATTAAATACGCTCGGAAATATTGCGTCAGCAGCCTCTTTTGAAAACCTGGTATTTGCCCCTATCACAGTCATCCTGGCGCTCTGTGCGTTCAGGCTGGCAGTTGAGAAATAATGGATTAAGGATGGTGACCGCTTGCAGAAAAAACTGATCCCTGGCGCGTTATTCATCATTCTGCTCCTGGCCTCATGCGGACCTGCCGCTGTTCCACAGCCCCAGGCCAATGCCGCCCCGGTAACACTGCCCGCTACATGGACTCCCACACCAGGGGCAACGGGAATCCCGACAGCGACAGAGTTTCCCACGTTTACACCCGTACCTCCCGTGCCACCATTGGCCTCTCCCACCTTTGACTCGTTCGAGGCGTTACATGAGATGTTCCAGGATTCGCTCTTCTCGCCAAACGGAAGGTGGACCGCCTATCGCGACCCGGACAAGCTGCGCGTGGTCAGCAATGAGACCACGCGTGTGTGGACACTTCCGTGTGAGCTATTTGAGGAGTGCAGCACAGTATTCCCTGTGAAATGGTCACGCAACAGCCAGGTGCTGTATTTCGCCCCCGCGCCAACTGAAGGCGGAAGCCCGAAAGGGATCATGTCGCTCACAGCTCTGGCAATGATCAACGTACGGTCAGGCAAATGGGAAATGGTGCTCCCGGATTCTGACCGTCATTATGATTTCACGTTTTCCCCTGATGATGATTACCTCGCATATACCCAGTCAACTGCGAAGGACGCGGATGAACCCTCTGTCACGTTGGGAATCGTCAACCTCAAGAATAAAAAGGAACAGCAGCAATATACACTGGAGGGGACCTATGCCGGGAATATGATCTGGTCACCCTTCAAGCCGAGATTTGTGTTTGTAGCATATGACCCGCAAAGAGGATCGGCTGTTGGCTACTACGATATCGAGACTGGCTTTCTCAAGTACGCGCTGGAGTTCGAGACGCGCGACATTATTCTCTCTGAATGGGGCCAGGATAATCTGGTCTCGCTCGAGGTAAGAGATTGGGGCACGAATTCACGAACCTACCGGGTGCTCAATCCCTTCAGCGGCGAACTGTTGGGTGACTAAAAAGAGAGGCATCGCAGCATGTACCCACATCACACCCGATCCATACAAAATGTAACTGACTATTTCCAGCGCGACCCGCAGGTAATTGCGCTCCTGCTGGGCGGCTCCATTGCGCACGGATTTGAAACCGCGAGCTCCGATGTGGACATTATGATCCTGGTCTCCGATGAGGAGTACAGGGCGCGGCTCGAAAGCAACCAGGTCCATTTTTTCAACACGGACTTATGCACCTACGAAGGCGGCTACGTGGATGGGAAATATCTGAGCCTCGGTTTCGTAAAACAGGTCAGCGAAAAAGGAAGCGAACCGGCGCGCTTCGCCTTTGCGGGCAGCGGCGTCCTGTTCAGTAAAGTGAGCCGGCTCGCGGAAGAGATCTGCAAGGTGGCGGAATATCCTGTGAGTGAAAAAGCCGAACGTATCAAACGGTTCTATGCACAGTTCGAAGCATGGCATTGGTATTGTCAGGAATCCCTGCGGTTGAACAATGCCTACCTGCTCGGAACATCAGTCAGTAAAATGATCCTGTTCGGAGGACGGCTGCTCCTCGCTCACAGTGAGACATTGTATCCATATCACAAATGGTTTCTGCGCGTGCTTGAAAACGTAAAAGATAAACCCAATGACATGCTGACATCCATCGAGCAATTGAACGCTGCGCCAACAATACAAAACATTGAGTCCTTTTATGAAAACGTGAAAACGTTCCAGCCATGGATCCAGGGTGATTTCAGCTGGCTCACGCAGTTCATGTGCGACAGTGAATTGAATTGGATGGAAGGCAGGACGCCTGTGGATGATCTATAAAGCAAGGCTCAGAATCGAGATGTAGAAATCATCCAATGCAGTGAACAATTGAACCAACCCATAAAAAATGATGGCGCCAGACTTGTGTTACCTCACCCATCACCGTGCGGCATTTTTCATCATTTAATGGCAGAAAGAATAAAAAAGGCAATCCATCGAAAGATGGTTCACTGCAAATAATGTCATGGAGTGCTCGGGCTGGTTTGGGCACCTTTATCAACAATGGAGTTTTCAATGGCGCTTAAAGGTCGACTCAGTCGAACCATCCTGAATTTAAGTTTTCTGGCACTGGACATTTCCCTTTTTTCAAATCTAATTCTCCCTTCTGCGCAGGGTAAGATCGGTTATGTACCGCGCGAAGTAAATTCCTCAGCTCTTTCCACAGCCACTGTAATCGATGAAACCACCGTATTAAGCAGCGTTTATATTAGTGAGGAGATTGCGCTTCCAGTGGTCCAACAGCCTAAAGGGAATCCCAATTATGTTTCAACCAGGGATGGTGAGGTAACTCAATTTTCTGCTGTTTCCCAGTATGGGAACATCGGCTTGCTGGCTCATAATTATTTATCTGGTAAATCCTTTTCACAGCTTTTCATAGGCCAGGAGGTTCGTTTGGTGTATGGGGATGGACAAACTGAGTATTTCATCATTGCTGAAATTCTGCAGTATCAGGCCCTGGAGCCCAGTAGTCCCTATAGCTCTTTTAGGAACTTAAACAACAGGGATGAAATCCTTTCTGCCGTGGAAATGTTTAATCGTGTATATGGAGGTAGGCGTCACGTTACTTTTCAGACCTGTATCAGGGCCCATGGGAACTCCAGCTGGGGCCGATTGTTTATCGTAGCCACGCCAAAACCGAGCAATTTGGGCCCTGGCGGTGTGAATTCGCAACGCCTGCCATAACAGGCATTGCTGCCGAAATTTCAGCCAAATACTGCTTCTCCGGGACAAAGTCGTGTTTCTGTATAATGCTGCATCGCCTCCCCAAATGAAATGGATTCATATCATGCCTGAACGATCGGGGTTGCTTGTCGTTACATTCTTGTAAGGAAAAATTGCTGAAATGAAAGGTAAAAAATCATAACGGTTTGCTATAATCTAAAAAGATAAAACCGAAAAGGCAAACCTGTCGAAAGACGGGGGCGCAAAGCCATGGGTCTACAGCTGTACTGCAAGTGCAGCCATGATTGCCAGGTCGCCGAAGATCATAAACAGATTGTGTTTTCGACGAGCCTGATAAAAACCAGGCTCGTTTTCTTTGAACCTTTCAATCCATTTGTTCGATAAAGGCAAACCTGTTGAAAAGCAGGGACGCAAAGCCACGGGTCTACTACTGTGCCAGCAGCACAGTCACGATCGCCAGGCCGCCGAAAACACGAATCGGCATGTGTCTGCTTGGGCGCCTTTATCAATGAGGTAAACAATGAAGCTCAACACACAAACCACCCGAACAGCACGCAGAACATCCCTCCTTGTTACAATTTTCATATCTCTTTTTTATAGCCCGCTTTCCACACAGGCAATGGGGAACGCAGCCGCATTCCCTGCTTTCCAGGATTTTTCCAAATCAGTGCAGAATGGCGATGCAGCAGCATTGCGCGGTGTTTATATCGCGGATGTTTTGGCACTTCCAATTGTCCAGCAGCCTGCCGGCAACCCGGGATTTGTTTCCAGCACTGACAACTCGATCACACAGTTCGGTATGGCATCCCAATACGGTAACGTTGGTTTGCTGGCACATAACAACCTCTCTGGCAAATCGTTTTCACAGATCATGGTTGGACAGGAAGTGCGCCTCGTCTACGGCAACGGCAACATGGAAGTTTTCATCGTTGCTGAAGTTTTAAGTTATCAAGCTTTGCAACCCACCAGCCCATATAGCTCATTTCGTAATCAGAACAAAGATGAAACCCTGACAGCCGAGCAGATGTTCAAACGTGTCTACTTTGGTGACCGGCATGTCACGTTCCAAACTTGCATAGAATCCAGGGGCAACTCGAGCTGGGGACGCCTGTTCGTTATTGCTGTGCCAAAGGCCCAGAATACTAGTATGGACAGGCTGGGCATGCAGTAAAAGCACTAAGAATCTATCCTAAAATTCAATGATCTTTCTGGATATGTCGTTGCGAACCGCCGCTTTTGTTCTTTGGCGGTGAAGCAATCTCCTTTTCATCAGGCAAAATCTAGTTTTTGAGAGATTGCTTCGTCGGGGAGAGCGCCCTCCTCGCAACGACATGGTTAATTTTCGGATAGGCTCTAAAGCAAATTTGTCCAAATAATAGCCCGCCGTGAAAACGGCGGGCTATTTTATTTCTAGCCACCTGACAATTTCCGCTGGTCGAGTAGCTCCGAATGTTCGTAGAGGGGCGTATCGAGACCACAAATTGGCAGGAAATCACTGTTTCACCGGTACCCTTTGGTCTCGATATGGCGGAAAAACGCCGCCTACTCGACCAACGGACCACT
>JANMSY010000204.1:0-2819 GCA_031389865.1 Anaerolineales bacterium
ATTCTGCCTGCCAAGCGACGCCCAGTCGCATTTGGACTACTTATGTTAGGCGCGGCTGCCGCTCTAACTTGTTTGGCGTTTAGTATTAGCCGTGGAATGTTTATACATACGGGTCTTGTGGTGTTGAGCGCTATTGTTGCAGGCGCAACATTGAAAGGGAGGGGCTCTCTCCGGGCAGTGCTTTTGCCAACCCTTCTCGTCATAGCGGCGTTTGTGCTTTATCCCCTGATCTTTCCTGAAGCGTTCGAAGCGTTTACAACTAGGTGGGCTGAAGGTTCAAAGTCCGAGGGACGTGTTTTCGGTGACTTAGGGGTATTTGGGAGAGCCCTATATGAACTGTATGATTTTACCCGTCTGGTTGGGGAGGTACCGCTCTTTGGGTATGGGATGGGGGCGGCGGGCAATGCGGCCACGACCTTGGGCCTAAAAATTGGGGGGACGATCCCTCTCCTTATAGCAGAGACAGATTGGGCGAGACACTTTGTCGACATGGGCCCTATTCTTGCGTTGCTATTTATTATATTTCGCATAATGCTAACGATTAACTTGGGAATGCAGTCGCTGCAAGCTGCACGGCGATCCGGAAATCCGTTATCTATCTTGCTATTTGGTTATGTGGGAGTAGTGCTCTTGTACGGGTTAATTACTGGCCACGGCACCGTGGGGGGCTACGGTTGGATTTTTGTAGGGCTGCTTATGGCCTCTATCAGGGTAGGGCGTTTTGACGTGCAAGAGAAAGTAAGATGAGAGTCAATCTGGCGGTAAGTGGTCGCTTTCATTATCACAATGTTGCCCCGTACCATTACAAGCGGGGTGTACTGAACTGTTTCTATTATGCACACCGCATTTCGACCGACGGAAAATCATTGGGAATTCCAGCTGAGCGATTAGTTAATGTCTGGATCAAAGAATATCTTCTTCAGGGACATTCCAGACTATCTTGGCTGCCCGGCTTGGACGTAATGGGTCCAGCGTACAGGCAAATATGGGAATCTGTATCGCTCGCGAATTGGATGGCAGGTGATCTTCTGCATATTATGCTGCATGGCGGTGGGGTGAACATGATATCCCGCGCGCACTCCGATGGGGCCGTTGTAATTGGCGAGCCAGTTAATGCGCATCCGAATTTTCAAAATGAGGTTTTGAATTTTGAATATGAGCGATTAAAGATTCGAAAGAGGCTTAAATTATCAATAGCACAGAACAGAATGATTAATGAGTTTGGTATCTGTGATCGATTACTAGTAGCCTCTCAGTTTGTGAAGAGGACGTTTGTCGAGGAAGGTTCTGACGAGACAAAAATTGATGTGTTACCTTTTGGTGTCAATTTGTCCCGCTTCTCGATAAAATCCGATGCCGATAGATATAGAAAAAAATTCCGCGTTATCTGCGTTGCCGCCATTAGCATACGAAAGGGACAAGTAGATTTGCTGGAAGCATGGAAGCACCTTGCGTTGCCAGATAGTGAGTTGATTTTGATTGGCTCGTTAGACCCCGAGATGCGCGGGATGCTGAAATCCTATAGTGGAATATTTACGCACATTCCATTTGTGGCAAATCAGGAGCTTGGGCAGTATTTTAATGAGTCGTCTGTCTTTGTTCTGCCAACATTGGAGGACGGCTCAAGCCTAGTATGTGGCGAGGCAATGGCCAGCGGTCTCCCAGTTATTACGACCGTAAATAACGGTGCGGCGGAATTAGTCGACGATGGCGTGAATGGGTATGTGGTACCCATTCGATCTCCTCATGTTATAGCCGAGAAACTGAGTTTGCTCCATAGAGACCGGGAAAAAGCGGCAACCATGGGGAAGATTGGTGCAGAAAAAATGCAGTTGCTGAGCGGTTGGGATGGGTATGGGGGAAAACTGGTTGAAATTTATCTGAATGCGCTCGCGTAAATTTAGTCATGAGAACCATAAGATGAGCTGTATCGCCGTAGAGGCGCTGAATCAATTGCTATGTAATACCCCCAATAATCGGGGAGTGTTGAACTGGATTGGTAGGTTGGATTTATGAAGATGCTCCTCGTAGGGAATTATCCGGCTGACAAACAGGAAAGCATGTTGCGATTTTGTCAGATGCTCAGTGAAGGTCTGAAAGAGGGTGGCTTTGAAGTGCGCGTGGTTCAGCCTGAGGTTGTATTTTCTCGATTCGTTTCGAGACAATCGCCACTGCGGAAATGGCTTGGTTATCTGGATAAACTCGTTGTTTTTCCCCACAGATTGCGGCGTGCGGTGGGTTGGGCGGATGTCGTGCATATCTGCGATCATTCAAATGCTTTTTACGCCTCTGTCGTGAGCTCAAAACCAGCGGTGGTGACATGTCACGACATGTTGGCGATTCGTAGCGCGCTGGGAGATTTTCCAGACAATATTACAGGGTGGAGCGGGCGAATTTATCAAAGATTAATTATGCGCGGATTGAGGGCTTCACCGTATATTGTGTGTGTTTCTGACGCGACCCGTGAGGATGTGCAACGGTTGGTTGGCAAGAATACGAAGTCTGTATGCGTCGTATACAATGGCTTGAACTATCCTTATTCCAGAATGAGCCGTGAGCAAGCGACTCATCTAATGGTGGGGCGTGGATTGGATTCGGAAAAAGACTTCCTAATGCATGTCGGGGGAAATCAATGGTACAAAAACCGTATGGGTGTGTTGCGTATATTTGCTGCGCTGCTGGAGTGCCATGAAACTTCTCATTTGAACCTTGTTCTTGCAGGTAAACCGTGGACAGAGGAAATGCGCAGTTACGTCAGCAGACACAATTTGACCGGCCGCGTTTTCGAACTCTGTGATGTCAGTAACGAGGAGTTACGA
>JANMSY010000234.1:0-2680 GCA_031389865.1 Anaerolineales bacterium
AATGGTTATTTCATCATAAACAAAAGCCTGATGCCCACACCCACAGTTCCGACCAACATGCTTGGCTCCTTTGGGGCTCATTCTCGAAACCAGTCCTTGACGGAGCTCCCCTCGGAAGCGAAAAACTTGACTTTGCGGCACACAATAGAGGAAAATACAAGCAAGTAAGAAAGCAATATAAAAAGAGAAAACAGGTTTTGTTACGTATACTCAGGAAGAAGTTCAAATTGCAATTGGCCTTAAATTGTTAAGATTGCCAAGAGACATATCTTTGGTGGGGGAAGTAGATACCTGGCAAGAAAGTACAGGGATCGTCGCTCAAGTTTGACGACCAACCCTTTTTAACATTTCCTAGTTCTTCTTAAGATCTTGCTTGGCCGCTATTTGTAGCGAATTTTCCACCTTGCGACTTGTTCAATTTTTCTGGGCCATTTCTCTCTTCATTTTACTATTCCCTTTACCTTTCTTCGTAAATATGAAAAAATTTCTTTAATTGCTACATAGTAGGCCCAAAGTGAAGAATTTAAGTAAGGAAATGTAAGCATTCTTCTTTGCCTATAATCGACCTGCGGATGCATGCGAATAAAAAATTGCGAATTTTAATAATCCTCCCGCTGAACCTAATTCCTCAGAAGCTTGTCAGCCGCCATCTGGATATCGAGAGCGCCCTCTCTCTGGGGGAGGATTAATTCGTCAGATTATTAAAGACCGTAGCAGTGCATGGCCGGAATGAGTAATGACTTCGATCTCAATGATACCTGGCAACAAAGGCAAAGGGAATTATTCTTGGATTCAACCTTTTTTCAAAAGCCCCTTAGATTAATCAATAAATGGAATATCGTTTATGTCCCTGCGTGTAAAAGTTATCAGTCTGATTTTATTTTCATTTCTGGTGTACGGCACCTTAGATTATGGGGTGCAGCGCATGTTTATCCTGCCGAATTTTATATCCCTTGAGCAAGAAGAATCGTTAAAAAACATGGACAGGGCGGTCCAAGCCATCCAAAGGGAAATCCAGAATCTTGGTTCATCCGCAACAGATTGGTCTACTTGGGACGACACATATCAGTTTGCTCAGGATCGAAACGATGCCTACCGTGAATCCAATCTTAACGAACAGGCCCTCAATAGCCTGAAGGTTAACATACTCTATGTATTCGATGCAGACCAACAGCAGATATGGGGGATGGCATATGATCTGGATAGTCAGCAAGAAATTACAATTTCTGAGCTCACCGAACAACTTGGAAACATTCACTTGACGGATCCTGAGGCCAAAGTCGAGGGAGTTTTGGTAACTGGCCATGGACCTATTTTGATATCGGCTAGACCAATATTGACATCGAAAAGCCAGGGGCCCGTTAAGGGTTATTGTGTATTGGGCCGGTTTTTAAATACTGTTTCCATTTCGGAACAGGCCCGTATCGGACTGCGCGTGACGGTCCTTGGTGCTAAAGTTCTGGATCCTGTGGCGAATGCCATTCTTGCCCAAATAAATGATCACCATGAGACGCTTATTCAAAGCGATGATTATTTCAACCGAGTGTATAAGGTACTGCCTGGTATGGATGGAAAACCTGCATTGATGTTGCAGGTCGACGATCCCAGATTAATATCCGCAAGGGGAGAAAAGGCAGTTCGGTTTGCCCTGTTATCCATATTAGGCGCCGGTTTTGTTATTTTAATTGTCCTGATAATTGGACTGCAGAGAATGGTGCTCATTCCTCTTAAGCTATTGACCGATCATACTGTGGCTTTAGGGCAAAGTAACAATCTTTCCGCGCATCTTACCCTTAATCGAAAAGATGAAATCGGCATACTTAGCCAAGAATACGACCGAATGGTCGAACGGTTGGCGACGACACGTAAATCGCTCATGGAACAGTCCTATCAATCCGGTATGGCGGAAGTAGCTATTGGTGTCCTGCACAATGTGGGCAATGTTCTGAACAGTGTGAATGTTTCCTGTACATTGATCATGGACCAGTTACGTGAATCCAGCATAGGTGATGTTTCCAAGGTGGCTGGTCTGATTGATAAACCCGAGGGAGGCCTGAGCCACTTCCTCACGGAAGATTCACGCGGGCAAATGATACCGGATTTCATGGCTTCTCTCGCAACCGTGCTTGAAGAAGAGCGGCAAGTTATGATAAGGGAGATCGAATCGCTGCATGGTAGGATTGATCACATTAAGGAAATTGTCGTCATGCAGCAGAACTACGGACAAATTTCTACTGTCAGCGAAAGTATTCCTCCAGAACAATTGATGGAGGATACCTTCAAGCTCAATGCCGACGAACTGGCCCAACATGAGGTCACGGTGCAGCGAGAGTACCAGGCTGTGCCGTCAATTACCGTAGATAAGCACAAGGTGTTACAGATTCTCGTAAACCTGATCAACAATGCCTTACATGCCTGCACCGATGGTGGCTGTAAGGAGAAAATTATTACCTTGCGGATTTTTAGTCCTACCCCTAACAGTGTGAGTATGGAGGTTGCAGATAACGGCATAGGCATTGCCCCGGAAAACCTGACCCGCATTTTTCAATACGGTTTCACTACGCGCAAGTCCGGCCATGGTTTTGGTCTGCACAGCAGCGCCTTGACAGCCCGGGAACTTGGCTGCAGCTTGACTGCGAGTAGCGATGGCGCCGACTGCGGTGCAACCTTCACCCTTGAA